>NZ_JAMYOG010000013.1:0-181506 GCF_040319725.1 Mesorhizobium sp. M0894
AATCGACCGGATCCGCCACGATCTCGTCGGCCTGAAGATGCCACGAGCGCTCGAAGCGCTCGATCATGTCGTGCGCCGGCTCGAGCAAGGCGAGATCGCCGCCCTCGAAGCCATGGACATCCTCCTTTCGGAAGAGTTGACCCTGCGCGAGAACAGCCGGATCAAGACGGCACTGCGCATGGGGCGTCTGGCCACGATCAAGACCCTCGCCGGCTTCGACTTCTCTTTCCAGCCCTCGCTCGACCGTGATCGAATCTTCACGCTGGCCCAACTCGGCTTTGTCGCCCGCTGCGAGGTCGTCCACTTCCTCGGCCCGCCCGGCACAGGCAAGAGCCATCTGGCCATCGCACTTGCCGTCGAGGCTGTGAAGGCTGGAAAGAGCGTCTATTTCTGCACGCTCGCCGAACTCATCGCCGCACTGGCAAGGGCCGAACGCGAAGGCCGCCTGCAGGAACGCATCCGCTTCTTCTGCCGGCCTGCTCTGCTCGTTGTCGATGAGATCGGCTACCTGCCCGTCATCCACGGTGGCGGCAATCTGTTCTTCCAGCTCGTCAACGCCCGCTATGAGAAGGGCGCCATGATTCTCACCTCAAACCGCGGCTTCGCCGAATGGGGCGAGGTCTTCGGCGATCCTGTCGTCGCAACCGCACTTCTCGATCGCCTGCTTCACCATGCGGTCGTCGTCCAGATCGAAGGATCGAGCTATCGGCTCCGCCAGCACGCCGAGCTCATGCCCGAACACTTGCGATCGAAAGCCTCCATCACGCCGCCGACATTAAATCCACCATCGCGGCCGCGCGGCCGGCCACCGAAAAATGGACACCCCTCCGCGACAGTCTGAGCGGCGAAACTGGGGAATTTTACTTCGGCACTTTTGGGGAAAATTCAGGCGGCATTGACAGCATAGCTCGCGAAGCCTGGCTGGACTTCGTATGGCTTGCCGAGCACGGTCAGAAGGTCCTCGAACGGTCCGAACTCCTGTTTCTCCACGGCGGCCGCGATGACCGCCTCAACGCGGTGGTTGCGGGGGATAACGGCCGGATTGACGCGCTGCATGGAAGCCCGGCGCGCTGAACCTTCCTGCGGCTCTTGCCCGAGCCGTTTGCGCCAGCGCTCGGCCCAGTCGTCATATGGGGCAGGGTCTTCGAAGAGGCTGCGCACCGCGACGTCGCCTTCGGGTCCCATAGCGGCCTCGCTCAGGCGTCGGAAAGTCAGGGTGAAGTCCGCCTTGCCAGCGACCATCCGATCGAGAAGATCCTGCGTCAGCGCAAGATCGCCTTCCCGCTCCGACAAAAGTCCCCAACTTGCTACGCAAGCCACTATTATATGCGTCGCTAAACCGTGCTGCGAAGGCAGAAAGCGCCTCTTGGGCCTGCTCCACGGATTTGTCCTGATCCTCAGCCAGGAGGGGCAGCAGACACTCCGCCAGCCGTGTCAGGTTCCACTGGGCGATCGCAGGCTGATTGGCATAAGCGTAGCGACCTAACTGGTCGATCGAGCTGAATACGGTCTTGGGATTGTAGATGTCCAGAAAAGCGCAGGGGCCATAGTCAATCGTCTCGCCGGCGATAGACATGTTGTCGGTGTTCATAACCCCGTGAATGAAGCCGACGAGCAGCCACTGCGCTACGAGGTTCGCTTGGCGCGCAATCACACTTTCCAGCAGTGCCAGGTAGGGGCGAGCAGCACCCGCGGCATCCGGGTAGTGCCGGGCGATCGCGTGATCAGCGAGAGCCCTCACCGCATCCACGTCCCCGCGCGCCGCGAAGAATTCGAAGGTTCCGATCCGCATGTGGCTGGATGCGACCCGTGTCAGCACTGCGCCTGGCAGGTAGGTTTCTCGTATCACCTCATCACCCGTCATGACCGCAGCAAGCGCCCGAGTGGTCGGAATGCCAAGAGCCGCCATGGCCTCGCTGACAATGTACTCGCGCAGAACGGGGCCAAGCGCCGCCCGCCCGTCGCCGCCGCGGGAAAACGGTGTTCGGCCGGAGCCCTTTAGCTGGATATCCCGGCGCACTCCTTCCTGATCGACGATCTCGCCTAGCAGGATTGCCCTTCCGTCGCCGAGCTGCGGCACGAACTGGCCGAACTGGTGTCCGGCATAGGCGGTAGCGATCGGCTCGGCACCTTCGGGAATCCGTTTGCCGGCAAGAATCTCAACACCCGCCTGCGTGGCGAGTTCTACCGGGTTGAGCCCGAGCTGGACGGCCAGCTCCTGGTTAAGCTTGAGGAGGTGCGGTGCGGAGACCGGGGTCGGGGAAACACGCGCATAAAACGAGCTCGGCAGCCGAGCATAGCTGTTGTCAAATGCAAAGCGTACCGTCATTCACACTCCTCAAACATCAACGGCAGTCGCGAGACGCTTCGTCGGTCGCAAAGATTGTTATCAATGACAATAGTGCCATCAGACTGCCGGTCCGTATGCTGATGTGGCGATGCTCGAACTTCATTTCCAGCTACGTCCAGAAATGGATGTGTCAGTGCCTTCGGGCAAGTAGCCTCTTCGAGCGGGACGGCTACGACGCTTCTCGCGCCAGCGAACGTCTGGTCTTCGCGAATCGGTAGCCTTAAGCCGCCTGACTGCTTTCGGCCCCATTTTTGACATTAAGTCAGACGGTCCCGCAATGCGCCGACGACAATTCTTTCTCTGAGATGCCTCAGTTGGCTCCACTTTGTCTGCTGGAGCTTCGTCGAAGAACATTCCTGCCGCTAACCCAAAGGTTATCGTGGAATTTTGCTAGCCACTCTCTTTGACAAGCAGCTTGGTTTCCATCGCTCCTTGAGGATAGGTTCTTCGCTTCAACTTTAGTTGGCGACGCTCTTGATGCCAGACGCGACCGCTGCGTTATCAGCGGATTGGGTTATGCTGTTGAAAAGGACACACGCACTTTCTTTTTTGCGGAAATTGAACCCTAAGCAGGATTTGTCGTTTGCACATTGCAGTATGCAGTCTGGATATCGGAGCGGAGAGGTCCAATAGGCGTTGCCAGAAATTTCCGTTTTTGTGGCGAACACCAAATTCGAGTAGCGCAAATTGCTCTCGACCACTTTTTTTGCGGCCATGATCGACTCTTCGCTTTTGACCAGTAGCGATGCGTCCCCTTTCATGAAACAAGCTCGAAATTTTGTGTTATAAGTAACCGCTAGACACCTGAAGTCGGTGTCGCAGGCGGTTTGACACTGCTCAGAACTCACGTTCCTAATTGGCATATCCGGCAGGTCGTTTCCGATCGCGTCCCACCCGGACACGACAACAAATCCACTATCTGGATCGACCTCTGTCGCAGGAGTTTCTGCGGGGACAGTTGCGGCCTGCTCTCGTGACGAGTCAGGAATGATGTCTGAAGACGCAAATGTGCGACCATCCAACCACGCGCATCTTGTTGCAAGATCGACGGCGGATGAATCATTAAGGCCGACCAACTGAAGCGTCTGAGCAGCAGCGCCAGGCCCGGCTGGTGGCGCTGTCGGGGCAGAACGAGCTGCCAATGATACATTTACGTCTACGCCGTTCACACTCCGCCGAGAGTAACACCACGCTCGGTCCCAGGTTTGGTCGTTCTCATCCTTGAAGTGGTGACCTGTGATTAACTCCCAAGTGGTGCCTTGGAACTCGACGTTCTTGGTGGCGAACTTGTTGAAGTCGACGGTCACCACGTCAGGCTTGGTAGGGACGTCAGCCTGAGGCGCCTGCTCCTGAGTTGGCTTTGGAGTTGGAACAGGAATAGGCGGCTCATCTTTTGGGGAGGTGAGATCGCTTGGCTGCTCTATGGTCGGCAAAGCCGCCGGCTCCGGCAAGGTTTTGTCCCATAGACCAAGATTGATGCCTAGCCCAATCCCGACCGCCGCCACTGCAATGGCTCCGCCAGTCGCCATTCGGCGAAAGGCGGTCGCCCGGGCTGTCTTCTCTTGGGCCGCGGCTTGAGCCTGCAAGGTTGGAATCGCTGACCTTTTGACGGCGAGATCGACGGCTTGCTCGAGCAGGGTGGTGTTATGCCGGACGAGCACTTTTGCGACCCTTCATTGATACCGTCACGAGGTCTGAGACCTCAGGCGGCAAATCCTGGTCGAGGGCCTTGCGAAGGACTTCGGGATCATCGGTGAAGAGCGGAACATAGAGGATCTCTTTGACCACCTTTTCCACAGGCACCTGAACCCGCTTCTCAACCTCTTTCTCGACCATAACTTCGACTGGTACCTTAATCGTTCGAATTCGGCGCCACCGCCAACTCAGAAGCATTCTGCGGAGCAGCCTGGAAGCCTTGCTGTCTGAATTGTCCTCTTCTCGGGCGGCAATGCGCTGGAGCGCTAGAGCGACCATTGCCGTAATTGGTCCCGCGAGCGCGGCAATGAGCGCGAGCGAGCCGAACCAAATCACAGAGATTATTCCGGCCTGTGCCTCAGTCACCAGTTCAGGTTTGCTGCCGTACCACCGTGAGGCAATACGGCGGACCTGATCTGTCCGCGCCATTGGGATCCGCTCCTTGGCCAAGGCGCTGAGGGCTTTGGCAATCTGGTCCTGTCTGACCTGGTTTTGCGCCGAGGTGTTTGCCTTGTTGGCTTCTGCCGCCTGGGCATCTGCGAGCCGTTTGCCCGCTTCATCCAATCGACGCTGCCAAGCCGCGGCATCACTATCGCGCGTTTGCTCCAGAGACGAACGCCTATCGACAAGCTTCTGCCTCTGGTCAGTAGTCATAGGAGGGCTATTTGCCCGCAAACGATCGAAATTTTCGCGCAGCGCAGCAATCTCTTGATCGAGCGGGTCAATCTGAGTGTCGAACTTGGTGATAATTTTCGTGCGGGGGTTGGCAAGTTTAGCCACTTCCGATTCTAGCCTGCGTGCCGAGTCGCTGTCCCCTGAATCGCGCGCCATCTTGATACGTTCAACAAAGCTGTCGCGTTGGCGCTCAAACTGATCGACAGCCTCTTTAACTTCGCGATCACGCTGTTGAATCAGCGCCGATCGAACCGCGTTTTTCTCCTCCACTTGATCGCGAACACGCGAGGCTTCTGGGGTAAGGGCTGTCGTTCCCTCCAATTCCGAATTGGCCTCGGCAATTTGCGACTGAAAGGTCGCACGCGATTTTTCCGCAAGAGAAGTCAGCTGCTCAATTTCGGAACGGGCTTGATCGACCTGATCGGCTCTTCGACCAAGTTCGTCAGCAGAGGCGAGCTTTGTCGCTTCCTGCTCAAGGGCATCAATCTTGTTTACGAGCTCCTCATAACGCAGCTGACGCAATGCGCCTGCCCTCTCCATCCCCATAAAGACAGTTTCGAAAGTGATGCCTGCAAGAACCAGGAGGAAGACCAAGATTATGGGCTTCCAGAGCCAAGACGCGCTGAAAAGCAGTGTAGCTATCGGTATCTTGGTGAGCTCCGCGATTGCCACCATGAGAAAGGGTGCACTGGCGAGCGTCAAATCCATTGCAGTGACAGACTCGCTTGCAGAAAACGCTTGTACGCCTAATGCTACACCTGTCGTAAGACCAATCGCTGCGGCCGCAATCTCTAGGGCCCAGGCACCACGGTAGGTCCACTGGCCATAGCTTGCCAGCTTTTGACTCATCACAGTCTGCATTTTACTCGCCCCCCCCGACAGGGCGACATCACGCCTTGATCGCCTGGCAGCATACACTTAACGGTTTTGAAAGTCTTAGTTAAGGCGTCTTCTCTCTATTGTCGCAATAACTTTTTCTGCCCTTCAGATATAGAATACCTCGTCAAAAAATGGGGTTAGCAGACCGCGCCGCCCATGCATGGTCTTCGTTAGATCGGTGTAAGCGGAAAGCCGAACAGGCCGTAGCGCGCATTTCAGCTAGCAGAGTGTTTCGCATGGGATCCCATCCTTGTCGCGATCGAGTTTTCCGCCCCATGAGCAGTTTTGCAGGTACCAGTTGGCTTCGTCGCAGGAACCGATCTGCTTGCACGTTCTCCGCGGCTCGCAAGAATAGCCGCTCTGCGCGACCAGCTTACGGCTGATGATGCCCAGTGGGCGGCTCGACGGCGCCGCGCCGTCGGCGTGCGCAGCGCGCCATTCCCAGGGTGCCTGAAACGTCCCGGCCCACAGGCCGATCTTTGAGGCTTGGGCTTGCGCCTGCTGCCCCGCATAGGCGCCCTGGCTGTAGTGAGGCCAATCCAGCGCCTGGCCGTGCTGGACCATCCAGGCGGCCACGCCCGCGCCGTCGGCGCGCCGACAATCGCCGACAAAGCGGTGATAGCGATCCCACGTCACGAATGTGCATTCGAGCGGCCTCGACGCGGCCAGGAAAGTGTCCAGCGCTTCGGCCGATCGCCGGCCGCAAGGATACTCGGCGCCATTCGCATCGCGGCACAGCTGTCGGCTCTCTGGCGCGTCGATGCCGTTGAAGCGGACGCGCTGGCCGTGGATTTCGATCGTATCGCCGTCAATGACGGATGCGACACCGGTAAGCAAGGCGGGCGCCGCCCTTCGTGGGCTGGCCTTTGATGCATCGTCGCTGCGTTGCGCGCCCGACGGCGCCAGGAAGGCAGCCACTGCCGCCGCTGCCGTAAGACTGAGCATTGCCGGCACGCTCGCAAGTTGGCGCCGCCACAGCTTGGCACCGGTGGGTCTCTGCCACCGATTGGATCGATATTTGCGGTATGGCCTGCTCATCCGCTACGCCGACCAGCCCGGCCATGCGCTGTCGACCATGGGCAGGCCGGCGCAATAGTAATCGTCAACGAACCGCCCGGTGGACCGGTCGCGGCAGCGCCAGATAACGCTGTAGTTCTGGCCATAGAATTGGTCCCACGCGACGCCATAGATTTGTGGTGGCGGTGGCCGGTAATATGTTCCGCCTCCATAGCCGTTGTTGGCAGCGACACCCACAGCTGCGCCGCCGACAGCCGCGACCGCTATTCCTGTCGCGACAGCATTGTCGGTTTTCACAAGCCTGGTGCACTTCTCTGCTGTTGCGCGCCTGCGCACTAGAAGGGCCGCTACCCGACTACGATACTGTTCGTCCGTGCTGCTGGCGAGAACGTGACATAGCGCAACGGTATTCATTGCCGTGAGATCGCTGTCCGACACGACAGTGCTCGTAGAGCAGCCGCTGACGCACAGGGCTGCACTTGCGATGAGTGCTCCAATTTTCATGTGAATTCCCCCAAACAAATATTGGGGCGAGTCCGACCTAGAAGTCCAGAGTTTTGTTTTTCACATTGCTACGATTCACAGCATGCTGCGGCTAGCTGGCATCCACTGCAACCAACTCTTCCGCCGGTCGTTGACTGATGCTGGGTTGATCTCAGCCACTCCAGAACTTGCCCGCTGGCTCAAAACCGGCGGGCTTTTTTTCCGCGACGCCGGAAGGCTCTATCTCGCCGCATGTTGTGGTACATCGGCACGCCGTCATCGGGCCGTGCCGTTGACCAAGGTGGTCCCTCCGCCATGGTCGGCCGGCGCAGCCTTGACCGTCCGCGCGGGCCATCCCAATCAAGCCCGCTGGCTTCGGTCGGCGGCTTTTTATTTGATCCCCGGCGCCGTCGGCTTGGATCTAGATCCTCGCCAGTGCCGGATTTGAAGGTAAGCTGCGGCGGTATGATCGCACTTCGCGCGGGACGGACCATTGGTGTGCAGCAAGAGCGCCGAGTTCATTCGGCCAAGATTCTGCACTAGGCCGAGGTAGGTGAAGGCAGATAGCTATCCGGTAATCGCTGAGATATTGGAGATAATGTTCCCCCATGGAGGTGTGTACCAGTATTATAAGTTTCCAAACTTCATGTACGAACGCCGTGGACGAGCTGCTGTGTGCGCTTGCCGTAAATCGCTTCCGCGAGTTCACAGTCGGAGGTTGGCTAGGACCCTAACGCGAGAGCTTCAACGGCCCCCTTCGCGATGAACTCCTCAACGAGACGCGGTTCACGTCCCTGGCCCAGGCCCGCGCGAGGCTCAATGTATGGCGCGCCGATTACAACGGCGCGCGTCCGCACTCGCACATCGGATGGCAGACACCCAACGAATGTGCATCGACCTTCAACCCGCGACGGTCGCTCGCGCTGCGCAACGTGAAACGCTCCGCGCCAGCACCCGTCGCGTCCACTGGCCATCAGGGCAAATCCACCCGCGGAAACGAACTCAAGACTGGATAAAATTTGGGGGAAACGTCAGGGCGGCCATAACTTTGCAGTCTTCAGACGCGAGGCGGCCTACAACAGCGCTGCCCACCATGCTTGTGGCCCGCGACCCACACGGCTTTTCCCTTCAGATCGTACATTATGCTTCCTTCATGATTACCGATGTCTGCATGACCTTGAGGTCTTCCCGCACCATTTCCGCGGCGAGCTCGCGCACGGATGTCTCATGCACCCAGCCGAGCTTCTCCTTCGCCTTGGTGGCATCGCCCAGGAGAAGATCGACTTCCGTGGGGCGGAAGTAGCGTGGGTCTACCTGGACTAGGCATCTGCCGGTCTCGACATCATAGCCCTTTTCGTCGACTCCCTCACCACGCCATTCGAGCTCGACGCCGACATCTTTGAAAACCCATTCGACGAATTGGCGGACAGGGGTCGTCTTGCCCGTCGCCAGCACGTAATCATCCGGTTGATCCTGCTGCATCATCATCCACATACCACGCACGTACTCACGCGCATGGCCCCAATCGCGTTGAGCATCGAGATTGCCGAGATAAAGCTTGTCCTGCTTGCCGAGGTAGATAGCAGCGGCGGCGCGGGTGATCTTGCGCGTCACAAAAGTTTCGCCGCGCAGTGGGCTTTCATGATTGAAGAGAATGCCGTTGGAAGCATGGATACCATAGGCCTCGCGATAGTTGACCACGATCCAGTAGGCGTAGAGCTTGGCGGCGGCGTAAGGGCTGCGCGGATAAAAGGGCGTTGTTTCGTTCTGCGGTACGGATTGCACGAGGCCGTAGAGCTCTGAAGTCGAGGCCTGATAGAAGCGGGTCTTGTCCTTCAGACCGAGAAGGCGGATCGCCTCAAGAAGTCGCAATGTTCCGATACCGTCGGCGTTTGCTGTGTATTCCGGCGTTTCGAACGACACCTGGACATGGCTCTGAGCGGCCAAGTTGTAAATCTCGTCTGGCTGGGATTCCTGAACTACTCGGATGAGATTAGTCGCATCAGTGAGGTCACCGTAATGCAAAATTAGGCGCGGATCGGGATCGTGCGGGTCTTGGTAGATGTCTTCGATGCGACCCGTGTTGAAGGAAGAGGAACGTCGCTTAATCCCATGAACGACGTAGCCTTTTTCCAGCAGAAGACGCGTGAGATAGGCACCATCCTGTCCCGTTATGCCCGTAACCAGAGCAACTTTCCTGTTCTCGCCCATTTTCTTCCTGCTCTATGGTAGTTGAAGTTTCGAATCTGGCTCGCCACACCGGCGGCCCGCCTCATACCCTATGGTAGGATTTCGACAGATGCGGCGCGGAGCTCGTCATTGACAGTGTCAGCCAGCGAGCACACCTGCTCCTGCTTCGAGGCATAGCAAAACAGAGTCTCGCCGCTAACCTGCCTAAGTCGCACATGCGGCCTGAGTGCCGAACTCAGACGGGGTGAGCGACATAGATTTCAATCACGTCGCACCCGATTTGCTCATCAATCAGCGAGTTAGGACGCCCTTCTGGGATTCTACATCCGTTCTCAAGCACGCACAGTCGGTTGCCCAGCCGCTCCGCTTCTTCCACGAAGTGGGTGGCCAGTGGAATCGTATTTCCCTGCGCCAACAGGGCACGTAGCAGTTCCCAGATAAAATGGCGAGCATGTGGGTCCAACCCACACTAGAACTCCACCATCCCTCTTTTGCGCTGACCAAGTAATCTTTGCCTGCTTCAGCGTCTTCTAATGGAAATTGTTTTGATCAGTGAAATCGATTGTTTGGATGAGGTGCATCCATAAAATGGATTGTTTGACAGGGCAGCGCGGCACCATCGGCGGCACAAAGTCGTGGGCGCGAGGTTTCGCTCCGCGCGAAGACAAAGTTCGTGGCAGTCGGGGGCTTGGGCGAACCGCACATCTGAGACGGCGGCGAAAAGCCGGGTAGGGCATTACGTATTGACCTCCAAGGAATTTCGGGCGCGCTAGCCCGAAAACGGTGGCTGGGCTTCAACGATGGGCGGGACGAGGCGACCATCAAACTGTGATTCATACTGTAGGCGATCGCAGTGCGGCGAATTTGAACGGCCGCCTTTGCCAGCCCTCGCCATCGCATCCGGCTACAGGTGCCGAAGATCTTCTCGATCCGAGTACAAATTCTGTGGATCGGTTGGTTCCAGGCGTCGAGCTTTCGGCCTCGTCGCGCCCCCACATAGCGGTTGCGACGATGCGCGGCCTTCCACCCTTGGCGCGCACCGCGTCGCCGAGATGATTGCCTCGGTAGGCGCTGTCGGCAAACACTTCGCCGGGATTGTCGGGCAGAGCATCAGGAACGGCGTTGCCGTCCTCGGTGTGGGCGCCGTGGGCGATCTCCTCGACAAGGGCCGTATCGGCGTAGGCACCGAAATGGGCTTTGAAGCAATGAAACGCTGGTCGGCGCTTGTACTTGACCCAATGGCCCTCTTCATCATCTTCGCTGGCCGAGGCGATGATCGCCGCATCGACAGGCGTGCCGATCTTCACCTAGATCGCTGAACTGGCGGGTGATCTCGGCGAACAACAGGGTCATGAACCTCAAGGGCCTGTCGAAAACGGACGAGAGCGGGTTCGCACAGGTGTCCGCTCTGACACCGAGAACCCGCAGAACCGTCGGAACGATCCTCCACATGGCTGCAGACGCCAAAATTCCTCTCCCGGCCATCGTCGCACAGCATCGCGTGCCAGTCGCTCAGTCCAGCCGGCTCGAAAGCTATCCGGCAGGAGTTGCGCCATGTTGGCGCACTTGAAAGCGTCAGAGGGCGCCGTGTCGCATCTTTCGATGGGACCGGACGCCATGATGGCCATAAATGACGTGGATGGCCTGCGCCTGACATTCGACGGCTGGCGGGTCCTGCACATCCGTCCTTCAGGAAACGCCCGCAAATGACATGTTACGTTGAGGCAGTTAAGAATTGGACTTGAAAAAGGGACTTTGTGGACTGCCTCGACCGGCTGTTTCGCTTAGCAAAGCGCGGCCCCACGTCAGCAGAGGCTCATGGTCAAGGAACGCCTTAGTATCCATCACATGGATGGGCCACATTCACGCAATCAATTTTACACATCTCGCCGGGCGCATTAGAGAACGCTGAATTTAAACCGGAAGCGAGTGTACCCGGCGTCAAGATTTGCGAGCGTCACAGAGATAAGGATAGGCAGTGCTGAGGAGCTCTTCTGCCCCACGCGCAGCCTCTACCAAATCGCCCGGCGTAACGGTCGACTAGTATCGATTAAGAGATCCCAAGTCAGATGCAACCTCGTCTCTGAAACGAGATTTCCGAAAATGCAGGTCAGTGGATTGGTAAAGCGCAGGTTCGTCGTCTCTCAGAGGCGTACGGGGTTCGGTGATTGTCTGTGGTCGCTGGCGGCCGCTTGGCGCTACGCTCAGCGGTCGGGACGAACGCTAGCCGTCGACTGGCGCGGGTCCTGTTATCTCGACCAACCCTTCACAAATGCCTTTCCGGTGTTCTTCCAACCGATCAATGACATCGCTGGCGTACCGGCTATTTGCGACGACCGGATCAACGACTTTTCCTTCCCGGGTCCATTCTTCCCGGAGTGGTGGAATAGGCCAGCGATCGACTGCCTTTACCGCCCAGATGAGCAGATTTTCCAAGAGCGCGACGAGTTGGGCGAGCTCTTTCAGGCCGAACAAGATGTCGAAGCGAACACAGTAGTGTGTGACGCTTGCTTGATGTGGCGCTGCGATGAGGATGCCGAGCGGCAGGTCTTCCAGAGTGTCAAGCCTCGGTCTGAAATTCAAACACGCATAGATGCCATTTACCAAGAATGTTTTGAGGGGCACAGCATCATCGGGGTTCATGTTCGACATGGTAACGGTGAAGACATCATGGACCATGCGCCCTACTGGGCCGATCCGGAGTTCGCCGTTCGACAAGTGTGCACTGCGGTTGATAAGGCTAAAGCGTTGCCGCACCCCAAGCCTGTGCGGCTGTTCTTGTGCACGGACAGCGCGCAAATCCTGGATCATCTGTCGGCCAAGTTTCCCGATCTTCTCACCGTCCCCAAGCATTTCCGATCCGATCAAGACGGCCCCTTACACACTGCAGCACTTGGGATGGACGGCGCAATTTCCGCCCTCGTTGAGATGTATCTTCTCGGGCGCTGCGATACTGTAGTTCGGTTTCCTCCGACGAGCGCCTTTACACGATATGCACGCCTTTTCGTACCGCGGGTAATTGAGTTCGATCTGAAGGACCCAAGTCGTTTGATTTTGATAGAAGGCAGCCAAAGAGTCTCTCATCTTGATTAAGACCGCTACCTGGGCAATTCGGCAAATGGAACGAACAGGCATAGAGACATCGACCGCAATCCACGAGAGGCGGGCCATGGCATACGCTAAATGTCCCGCAGCTGCTCAGCTTGATCCGCAGGCTTGAGGATCCGGACACACTGCAGCAGTTCTTGGCTCCATTCGGGACTGTTGCCGACGTCGATGAAACCAACGGCCTTAGGGCACGAATACAGAATGACGAGATCATTCATCTGCGGCCGTCCGGCAACGCGCCAGAACTTCGCTGTTACTCGGAGCGCCGCAAGACCATCCTAGAGCGACGGCGGTCGTGACGCTGACGCTAAGGGCGCGGGCAATGACGTCCAGAGACGAAATCGAGGTTGTTTAATGAAAGTGGTTCCCGTCATCATCAGCGGTGGAGCCGGATCGCGGCTATGGCCCGCTTCGAGGCAATCGCACCCCAAACCTTTCCTTAAAGTAGCAGATGGACATTCTCTCATTCAGCACACTGTGCTGCGCGTCGGTTCGATAAAGGGCGTAGTGGAACTCGTCGCCGTGACATCTGGGGAACACCTCTTCCTTACCAAGGACGAGTTCGACGAACTAGATTCCGTGGTCCTGCCACGCACCTTTTTGCTCGAGCCTGAAGGCCGGGATACGGCCGCAGCCGTTGCGGCAGCCGCCATCCATGCCAAGGCAACGCAAGGCCCTGACGCGATTCTATGCGTCTTCCCAGCCGATCACATGGTTGGCAACCTGCCTGCATTTTTAGACGTCATGTGCCGGGCCATCGAACATGCGAAGCTCGGGCGGATCGCCACATTGGGCATCACCCCAACCAGACCGGACACGGCATTCGGCTATATCGAAGCGGATGGTGAGAAAGTCGTCCGTTTCGTTGAAAAACCGGATCTGGACACAGCCAAAGCCTATGTCGCGTCCAAGCGCTTCTTCTGGAACGCCGGCATTTTCTGCTTTAGCGCACAAACCATGCTCGACGAGATGGCATCGCATTGCCCCGCGGTGATCCAGGCCGCCTCCGACAGCTACGAGAACGGGCGCTTCAGTCAAGGCGAAGGCTTTGCCAAAATCGAACTCGCGCCTGAGCATTTCGGCTCCGCCCCGCGAATCTCGCTCGACCACGCTGTCATGGAGAAGACGAACAAACTTGCCGTGGTTGCCTGCGACATGGATTGGAACGACATCGGATCCTGGAACGCAATGGCCGATTTGATCGCCCCCGACGAAAGCGGGAACAGGATACGCGGCGATGTGCATATGGTCGACACGACCGGCAGCTATGTGAGCTCCGACAAGCGCGTCATCGGCACGGTCGGTGTCAGCGATCTGGTGATCGTCGATTCCCCGGACGCTTTGCTTGTCGCATCCCGCGACCGCGTTCAGGACGTCAAGAAGCTGTTCGAGGGCCTCAAGGCTTCAGGACATGAAGCTCACCTGGTCCATAGCACGGTACACCGGCCGTGGGGTACCTACACGGTTCTTGAGCAAGGCGAGCGCTTCAAGATCAAACGCATCGAGGTGAAGCCCGGTCGGCGGCTGAGCCTGCAGATGCACTATCATCGTTCGGAGCACTGGGTCGTGGTCAGCGGCTCCGCGAAAATCGTCAATGGCGAGCAGGAGTTGTTCCTGGCGACAAACCAATCAGCCTACATCCCCTGCGGCCATAAGCATCGGCTGGAGAACCCAGGCAGAATTGACCTGGTGATCATTGAAGTGCAGAGCGGCGATTATCTCGGCGAGGATGATATCGTTCGCTTCGACGACGTATATGGTCGAACGTAGATTTCACCCGCATGACGAGAACGGTCAACGTGTCGCTGACTAATTACCACTAGGAAGGCCGTCTGCCCACTCAGGACCGGATGCTTGTGGAATCGGGAATTGACCAAGGCAGCGGCGAATGACCGCGAACGGCGGCAACGAGGTGCGAATAGGATGGCTGAGCGTATGATCGAGAATACCGCAGTTGCGGTCTAGCGCGAAATGCAGCGTCTGTGACTCATCGGTCATTGCAGCGGGAAATCATGACCCTAAGCCGCCCTTCATCAGCCCACCAGCGCCCAGAAGAAGGCGAAGATCCGTCACAATGCCTACCTGTACCAAGGCTTCAAGCAGTTCACCGCGAATGTGAAGACCGCCAGCCATTGCTTCTTCATTTTCGGCCATTCGCTCGCTACGAATGACGACCACATCCTTAACCGCATAGCGCGTGGCAAGTTTCTGGCATCTATGGTGAACCAGCATCCGCGGATAACCAGCGGATCATGAACCACGCGAACGAGCTAGCGGTGCAGCGCAACGAAAAACCGCCGCTTGATGTCGTCTTTTATGATGCTGCTACAGTTCATGTCTGGGGTTTAGGCTTAGAAGCGGAATGACTGCCAACCAGGTCATCGAGCCGGAAACTGACCGGCCGGTCGGCCCAAAAATGACATTCAGTTGCCTCCAGCCTTTCGACACGAGCCACTTCACGATCTCGCGATTGCCAGCTAGCGGCTTGTTGCTCGAGCTGCGCGATCCTAGTCTGTGGTCGCTATGCCTCAGCAAGAAGAGTCCGGTTCCTAGCCGGGCGGAGGCGCAACGAGATAGCCAGCTCAGGACAAGGAGAGCAAGCCATGGTCGCTTTTACCCTCAATGGCGAGGCGCGAACACTCGACGTCGATCCAGAGATGCCGCTGCTCTGGGCGATCCGTGACGGCATCGGACTCACAGGAACGAAATTCGGTTGCGGCCTTGCCCAGTGCGGCGCTTGCACGGTTCACGTTAACGGCATGCCGACGCGCTCGTGCCAGACCGCAGTCGGCGACATCGAAGGAGCCTCGATCACCACCATTGAGGGCGTGTCGGGCAAGATCGGCGAAACGGTCCAGGCCGTGTGGGCCGAGTTCGACGTACCTCAATGCGGCTATTGCCAGTCTGGCCAGATCATGTCGGCCGTGGCCCTCCTGACAGAGACGCCGAAGCCGACGGACGATGATATTGATTCGGCGATGAGCGGCAATCTCTGCCGCTGCGCCACCTATCATCGCATCCGCGCGGCCATCCACGAGACCGCCAACCGGCTGGAGACTTGAGGCATGTTGCAGTTTCTCCCGAAGCATAATGCCGTGGGGCCCACGCGCCGCCAGTTCCTCCTCGGCACGGCCGTCACCACCGCGGGCCTCGCCGTGGGCTACCGGCTAATGATGGCCGCGCCCGCCAACGCACAAACGACGCCTGCAGCGGTCCAGGCGAACCCCTTCCAAACCTATGTCGAGATCACACCGGAGAACCGAATCGTCATCCACTCGTCGCAGTTCGAGATGGGACAAGGCTCCTATTTCGGCATCGCCACCCTGGTTATGGAAGAGCTCGACGGCGCCTGGGCGCAGGTCCACGTGGTCGGCGGATATGGCAATACCGCGCTCTACGGCAATCTCGCCTGGGGCGGGGCCGCGCAGGGAACCGGTGGCTCCACGTCGATGAGCTCGTCGTGGGAGCGCTACCGCAAGGCGGGTGCTGCCGCACGGGCCATGCTGGTGGCGGCCGCGGCGCAGCGGTGGGACGTGCCAGCCGGCGAGATCACAGTGGCTTCCGGGGTCGTGTCGCACGCCTCAGGGATGCAGGCGCGCTTCGGTGACCTGGCTGAAGCCGCAGCGGGAATGCCGGTTCCCGACGACGTGCCGCTAAAGCCGCGCGACAAGTGGGCCCAGATCGGATCGGACAGCCTCAAGCGCTACGATTCCGCCGGCAAGACCAATGGCGCGCAGACCTACACGATCGACCTCAAGATGGATGGACTCAATACGGCCGTTATGATCCATCCGCCGAAGTTCGGCGCTGAGATCGAGAGCTTCGACGCCTCCAAGGCCAAGGCACTCGACGGCATTGTCGATGTCGTCCAGACGCCGCGCGGCATTGCCGTGGTCGGCAGGGACATGTGGACGGCGCTCAAGGGCCGCGATCTCGTGGAGGTGACCTGGAACGAAGAGAAGGCCGAAAGGCGCGGCACGGCCGAGATCATGGCCGAATACACTAAGGCAGCAGACGATCCGGGCGCGGCCACCGCGCGCGACGACGGTAACACTCCCGCAGCGTTGGCCAGTGCTGAGAAAGTCATCCAAGGGCACTACGAATTCCCCTATCTTGTCCATGCTTCGATCGAGCCACTCAACGCGGCCGCCCGAATCAACGAAGACGGCACCATCGACGTCTGGGGCGGACACCAGATGCCCGACCTTTATCAGGCGGCTGCCGCTCAAGTAGGCGGCACCACGCCGGACAAGGTGAGGCTGCACGTGATGAAGACCGGCGGCAGCTTCGGCCGCCGAGCGGTCTCGGACGCAGATCTCATTATCGAAGCTGTTTCCACAGCGCGTGCACTGGGACCCGGCAAGCCAGTGAAGGTGCAGTGGACCCGCGAGAACGACATGCGGGGTGGGCGGTACCGGCCGGCCTATGTGCACGCAGTCAAGGCGGGGCTCGACAAGGAAGGCAATGTCGTCGCTCTCCATGACCACATCGTGGGCCAATCGATCGCGGGCGGTTCGCCCTTTGCGGCGATGATCGAGAACGGCATCGATCCGACCTCCGTGGAGGGCGCCACCAACCTGCCCTATGCGATCCCGAACCTGAAGGTCGAGCTGACCACCACGGACGTGAACATCCCAGTGCTGTGGTGGCGTTCGGTAGGCTCCACCCACACCGCTTACGCAATGGAAACCCTGATTGATGAGCTCGCCGCCGCTGCGAACCGTGATCCGGTCGACTTCCGCTTGTCGATGCTCGGTCACCATTCACGGCATGCCGGCGTGCTGAAATTGGCTGCTGAGAAGGCAGGCTGGGACAAGCCTCTGCCGGAAGGCCATTTCCGCGGCGTGGCCCTGCATGAAAGCCTCTCGACCTATGTCGCCGAGGTGGTGGAGATCACCTTCAACGATGGAAATGATTTCAAAGTCGACCGCGTCGTCTGCGCGGTAGATTGCGGCACCGCGATAAATCCTGACCAGATCCGCGCTCAGATGGAGGGCGGTATCGGCTTCGGGCTAGGCGCGATCCTCCAGGAGGAGCTGACCCTGACGGGCGGTGTCGTAGACCAAGAGAACTACGACACCTATATGCCGCTCAGGATCGAGCAGATGCCGCGCGTCGAGGTGCACATTGTGCCGTCCGACGAGCCGCCCACGGGCGTTGGCGAGCCGGGTGTGCCGCCGATCGGCCCGGCCGTCGCCAACGCGCTACGGGCGGCGACGGGCAAGACGATCCGCAAGCTGCCGATCATAAAGAACTTGTCAGCATAGCCGGGAATGACACCATGAAAACGGCCGGATGAAGATCGCGGTCGTAGGTCGTTTTTGAGCGCCTCCTGACAGGCGATCACCTCCATTCGCAATTTCCGGCGGCTGCCCGGTCCAATATCCGGTTTAGAGACGGTAACCCGTGTTCTGAACGACCGCAGACGGTCGTTGGTGCTGGTAGCACTAAAGAACCGCTTTCGAGACGCAAACGCCGCACGCAAATGTCTCGAAAGGGTCACGCTAGAGACTTTGTACCACCTAGTTGCATGTCTGCTATCGCTTTCTGGGCGCGAGAAGCGGCCGGTCCTCTGACGGCCCCATAACAGGACATTGATGTCTTCGCGCTGAGCGTCAGCAGTTGGCGCTACCGCGACCCTTCTCAGGAAGGCTGCACACCGACGCGATCTTCCTTTCGCCTTGCGCAAACCTCCCTTCCGAGTGAGGCGTTCAGTGCGTCGGCTTGGTGGACTGAGGCACTTCTGAGTGGGACAACAACATTGAAAAACATTGGAAAAGATTTGAATGCTCTGAAGTCCCACTGATCTCTTACCAATTGATTTTTATGGCTTTCGGAATACCCTCCGGGCCCACCAAAGTCCATAATGGTGCCGACACGCTCGTCGTCGCGCCAGATCACCTCATTGCCGATCAGAATTGGCGCGCTATCGGCGCCGCCAAGAGAGAACTGAAGCAGGCGCGAGCGCGGCGCCTTGCCTCGCTGGGGCCTCCACGATATGGCGCCCTATGAAATCGTCTGGCTTGCTCCAACCGACAGCCAAGCCCAGGCCGGCCTCGATCGGGGTGTCCTCGGCGCCGATATCGATGCCCATAAGACGATAACCGCGCTCCAAGCGGCATGCGGCGACGGCATGAAGGCCGGCATAGCGGAGAGCGAATTGGTCGCCTGCCGATACGAGCAAGTCGTGCAGTAGCCGCACATCTCACATGGCCCTATACGTGGATTCCCCTCTGCGAGAGGCAGGGTCTCGGGATCCAATGCGGCAATGCGCTCCAGCGAGGGCAGCGCCAGAGCCGTCCCCGCGATGTCCTGGACAATTCCTCCCAGATCGCGAATTCGCCCTTCCCGATCCAGCAGTCCGGGACGTTCGGCGCCGGCAGGCCCGTAGCGAAGCAGTTTCATGCATGTGTCTCGATTGTCACTCGTTTCTTACTGGAAATCGCTTGCCGCATTGCGCGGCGGTACTGCTTCGGCGCTACGCCGGTTTGCTGGCGGAAGAATCGTGAAAAATTCCCTTGGGCATCGAAGCCCAGATCGCCGGCTAGCCGGGTGAGGTTCGTTCCTTGCTGTCTCATGATCGAAATAGCGTGCTCGATGCGCAAGGTGTTCCAGTACGTACCTGGTGTGAGATCCATGTGGTCGCGGAACATCGAAAAGAAACGGGCCCGCGACATCCCGGCGTGGCGAGCGATCTCGTTAAGCGAATGCTCGCGGGCGATATCGGCCTGCATCAAGCGGATGGCCTTTGACAGGCGAAAATCGAGCGGGGGCCTTCCGTCGGCACTGTCTCGTCCGCCCTTCGCGGCGCCAAGCAAGCCGAGCAGCAGTGCTTCCATACGTGCGTCGATCTGGAGACCGTTGCCGCCGGCGAGGTCGCGCCCAATCCCGGCGGCAAGGGCCTGGCTTGTCCGGTCGAGCTTCAGTTCGACCGTCGTAAAACGGCTCGTCGGATCGGCGCAATGGACGGCGCCTATCGTACCAGCTACGAACCAAATATCAGGATCCTGACGCGGCGTGAGCCGCTCGGCGTGGTCGCTGCGATCACCCCGTTCAATTTTCCCCTCGCGCTGTCCTGTTCGAAGATCGCGCCGGCACTCGCGGCGGGTAACACGGTCGTTCACAAGCCTGCGACCGACGCGCCCCTGACGGCCCTCGCCTTGGCGCAAGTCATCCTCGACGCAGGCGTGCCGCCAGGCGTCTACAATCTCGTCACCGGCCCAGGCGGCACCATCGGCGACGCGCTGGTCAACGATGCCCGCGTCGACAAGATCGCCTTCACCGGGTCGACCGCCGTTGGCCAGGGCATCATGCGCAACGGTGCCGGGACGATGAAACACCTGACCATGGAGCTCGGCGGCAAGAGTCCCAATATCGTTTTCGCCGATGCCGATATCGATGCCGCGATACAGGCAGCCTTCTGGGGCATCTTCTGGAACAAGGGCGAAGTCTGCGTGGCCGGATCGCGCCTGCTGGTCGAACGCGCCTGCTATGACGAGGTCGTCGAGCAGCTGAGCGCCATGGCGAAGTCGGCGACGCTCGGCGATCCGCTGGACCCTGCGACGATGATCGGGCCGATCGCGTCGCGCGGCGAGTATGACAAGGTCTTGAGCTATATCGAAGAGGGCAAGCGCACCGCGCGACTGACCGCGGGCGGCGGCACCCGCCAGGTCAACGGCAAGGGCCTTTTCGTCGAGCCGACTATCTTCGCCGGTGCGACCAACGACCTAAGGATATCGCGCGAAGAGATTTTCGGCCCCGTCCTGCCGGTGATTCCATTCGACAGCGAGGAGGACGCGATCCGGATCGCAAACGACACGAGCTACGGGCTCGCCTCGGGCATCCAGACCAGCGATCTCGGCCGCGCCTTGCGGCTCGCCGACCGGATCAAGGCAGGCACGGTCTGGCTGAACTGCTGGCACAAGTACCATCCTAATGCGCCGTTCGGAGGCTTCAAGATGAGCGGCTATGGCCGCGAGCAGGGCCGCGAGGCGTGGGAAAGCTACACCCAATACAAGACGATCTGGGCGAATCTTGGCGAACCAGTCGAGATGGCGCGATGAGCGTGCGTGATCCCAACCCACTCGACCCGCTGCATCCAAAGCGGGTCGCGATGGTCCTTTCAAACCCGGCTGTATCAACCACCACAGGCTGGCCGGTCGGGTTTTGGTGGAGCGAGTTAACTCATCCCTGGCTCGCCTTCACGGAGCGCGGATACGAAGTCGCGATCTTCTCGCCTGAGGGCGGCAAATGCGAGGCGGATGCGTTGAGCGACCCGCGTGATCCGTCCGGCTATTCGGATACGGATCTGATCTCGCTCGGTTTCCTGTCGACGCCGAAACTGGCGGCGCTGGTGGAGACGACCCGGCCCATCGTAGAGCTGTCGTTCGACGCGTTCGACGCGATCGTCGTCGCTGGCGGCCAGGCGCCGATGTTCACCTTCCAAGGCGCGACTGAGTTGCAGCGGCTGTTCGTCGCCTTTTTTGCGGCCGGCAAGGTCGCGGCCGCCTTGTGTCATGGCGTCGCGCTGCTGCGCTACGCGCGCCTCTCAACCGGCGAGCTGCTGGCCAAAGGGCGCACTGTCACAGGTTTCGCCAATGTCGAGGAAGACTTCGCCGATAATGCCGTCTGGGAGATGGGCGCGCTGCCGCACGGTACGCATCTGATGCCATGGCGGATCGAGGATGAGATGCGTGCGCTCGGCGCGAACTATATTCAGGCCGGGCTGTGGCGCGATTTTGCCGTGCGCGACGGCAATTTGATCACCGGCCAGCAGAACTTCTCCGGAGCGGCGACCGCCCGTCTTGTCATCGAGGCGCTCGGTGGCTGAGGACCAAAGGCCGCTCCTGTGGGTGAACTTCGGGAGTCAAACTCGCGGTCAGGACAGCGATGCCAAACGACATCGGCCCAATAGATTCGGGGCCCGTCCAAGAACTCCACTTCAAACAACCACTATCAGCAGCGAGGATGAACCATGGCCGTAGTGACGACACTTGATATTGCCGGCCTGACGGCCGAAGATTATAGCCGCATCCTCGATCGGATCGGCGTGGAGAAACGGCCCGCTGGCGGCATCTACCAGCACATCGCGCATGCCACCGACGATGGCTATCGCATCATCGAGATATGGGACGACAAGGCAGGCCTGGAACTCTTCTTGCAGGACACATTGTTTCCCGCCGCACAGGAACTGCAAATTCAGCGTGAAATGACCATTATGACCCAGACACTGCACAACATCTTTGTGCCCCGGATCGGTGACCTGACTGCCCTGGCAAATGATGCCCCTGGTGGACCAGTCAAACGGGCAAAAGTGTAGGCGTCAAGGATCGAGGATGCGGCGATCGATCATCGAAGTCCTGGAGGAACTTGCGTCCGGACGCCCGGTACAACGATGGTGACCGCGGCAAGTGCAAAGAGGTTGTTCTTTCCTGCCGGCGACTATCGCCATGCACCGGCCGGAGTCGTTCAGCTGCGTGTGATTCGCAGCGGTTCATCCTATGCAGAGATCGATCTTGGCCGCGGGCTGCGGCGCGTCTTCACGCGCCCCGGTGATCTGCTGCTCAGTCTTCCCGAGCGGGCCACGCGGTTCAAGATCGAGGAGCCGCGAGAGCTGACGATGATCACCGTTGACTCCGCGCTGGCGTCAAGGCTCCTGGTATCCGCAGCCGGGACCCTTGAGGACCTGGTGATCCTGACCGATCGACCGATACGCGATTCGCTGGTGGCCGAGTTGTGCCGACGCCTCGAAGGCGACCCGCCAGCCAATGCCATCGTCCGTGAATGGACGCTGGGCCTGATTTTCGTGAACCTGCTCCGTCTCGGGCATGCACGCCAGCGGCGGCAGAAATCTCCGCTCCTGACCTCGCAGCGGTTCGACCGGATCCTCGCTGCGATTGACGGCGATCTGGAAAAGGGGGTCTCGATCGACCATCTTGCCGGAATCTCGGGAATGCCACGACGCGCCTTCACCGCCGCCTTTCGCGAGGCGACGCAATTGCCGGTACATCAATTCATTTTACGCCGCCGCGTTGATCGCGCGGTCGAGCTTTTGGAAAATAGCGATCTGCCGCTGGCCGAGATTGCTCAACATGCGGGTTTCACTCACCAGGCCCATATGAATCGCGTCGTGACCCGATTGAAAGGGCTGTCGCCAGGCCGGCTGCGGTCTCGCAGGCGCGAGGGCTGACTTGTGATCTATTCCATCATCAGAATTCGAATAGCGGAGACGTGATTTGCTGAAACGTCCGTTGGCTAAAATGCCCGACAGTTTGCGTGCAGAGCTCGAGGCCGCAAATCTGATGCCTGCTTTCAAGCAACGGCCTCCCTATCAGCGCAATGATTACTTGCACTGGATCGCGCGCGCCCGTCACCCGGAAACACGCCGAAAGCGCATAAATCAGATGATTGACGAGCTTACGAAGGGAGGAATCTACATGGGCATGCAATAAGAGCTGGCATCGCCACGAAGCTAGCAGGTCGGTCAACGATCATTTTCCAATCCGTCGCTTATCGAGATCTGATGCTTTCCGGATTGATCTTCACCGGTTTCCCCACGACTTTGCGTAGAGGGTGCAGAGAGCCAATAGTGACAATCGAACCTATCCTCCATTTTCGTTTGCGGCAGGTGGCCTTATGATCGTGACATCGCAAAGCAGCAACGTGCTTGGCAGCACGTCGGGAAGGTGGCGCGTCTGGTCGCTCTCGGACGGTTACATCGAGATGCCGGCGGACCTTCTGCGGGATCCGCAGGATAATCCGGTGCCGCAAGCTGCGCAGGCAGGGGCGCTTCGCCTGTCTGTCAATTGCTTCGCCCTTGCAGGTCCAGGCGTTGACGGCGTTCTTATCGACAGCGGAGGAGGGGGCTGGGCCCCGACAGTGGGGCGTCTTGAGCAGGCCATGGCGGAAGCCAGGATTGACCCGGCTTCGATCACGGTCTTGGCGCTCACCCACGCCCATCAGGATCATGTGCACGGACTTTTGACCCCCGACGGCCGAGCGCTCTTTCCAAACTTGAAGGCGATCGTAATTCCCGAGGCGGCTGTGGAGAGCTTTTTCGCTTACGCGCACCTTGCGCAGTTCCGGCCCCTGCTGAAGCCCGTCCAGAATGGCGACCAGGTGGGTGAGCGATTGAGGGCGGTCGCCCTGCCCGGTCATGCTGCCGGCCATACCGGCTACGCGTTCGACGCGGACGAGGACCGTTTCCTATTCTTCGGGGACATCGTTCATGTGCCGGCCTTGCAGTTCGGCAATCCCGCGTTCAGTTGGGGCTATGACGACGATCAGCTGACCGCGCGCGCAACCCGCCTAAAGGTTTTCAGTGACGCGGCCGAGGCGGGGACGTGGATCGCCGGCGCGCACCTTGGCTGGCCGGGCATCGGTCGCGTGGTGCGTAAGGGCGAAGCATACGGCTATGAGCCGGCTCGAGCGATGCCGCCGCGTTCAAAGTGATACCGCATCTTTCCCGTCGCGCTGTGCCTTGGCTAAACCTCGATCCCTGGCCATGAAATGCTCTATCACGGAGGAATGCGCTTTATGGGACGGGAGACGTGTTTGCCTGGCTCCAGCGCAGGACTTCAGCATAAGTGACCAACGCCCGATGCACCGCCGCCGAAAGCTCTTGCGTCACCTTCATTTTGGCACACGAAAAGATCAATTAAATCAACGGCAGCGGCATCTCGTCCGGCCCACCAAAGTATTCTTGATCCACTGCGGCCAATCGACACCTGAGGCTTACCGGAACGGCGTCTCGCCACGAAACAGCGGCTGGTGCGCCCGCATCAAGGCGACAATCCGGTCGGCGACTTTTCGTACCGGCGGCGAGTGACGTTCCTCGTGATGGGTGACGATCCATTGGTCGGTTTCGAGTTCGGGGATAGGCTGAGCGACGCGAACCAGCCGCGGATCACTGTCACCGACGAAGCACGGAAAGATCGAAAGGCCGGCGCCGGCGGCTACCAGTTCGCGCACCGAATGGGTGTTGTTGCCGCGAACGGCGATGCGGTCGCCGTGGTGGGCTTGCAGCCAGCGCGCCGAGGCAATGTTTGCCCCTTCGCCGGTGACGCCGACGAACAATCCGGCGGCGATGCCGTTGATCAGGTGGCGTCCGGAATAAATGGCGTGGGCGACCTTGCCGCTCAGACGGCCGGCCAGCCACTGCTCGGTCGGGCGCTCGCTGCGGATGCCGATGTCGGCGGCGCGGCGGCCGATGTCGACCCGGTCGGTGGTGGTGACGAGTTCCACCCTTATGCCATCATCGACCGTCCAGATCTCGCCGATATGGGCGGAAACGAAGGCCGAGGTCCATGGCCCAGCCGAGACGCGGACAATGCGGTCGGGCAGGTTTCCCTCGCGCCAGCGGGTCAGCGACTGCATTGCTGCCTCGACGTCTTCGGCGCGCCGCAGCAGTTCTTCCCCGACCGGGGTCAGCCGGTAGCCGGTCTGCTGGCGCACGAACAGCGGTTCGCCAATCTGCTTTTCGAGCGCGGTGACGCGTCGTCCAAGGGTGGCTGCGCTGAGGCGCGTGGTTCCCGTCGCTGCGCTCAAGCCACCCAGCCGCGCAACGTCGAGAAACAACCTCAGATCGTCCCAGCCAATATCCATTTTGCAGAAATGAAAAACTCCTTGCGACCGTGGCTGTAGCGCGAAGCGGGCATCGCGCGCAAGTATGCAGGAATTGGAGGCGTTGGATAATCTTGCCTGACGGGACAGGGATAAGCGCCTCGGCTGGCCAAGAAGCGAGCGCCATCTTTTCGATCGAGCATGCGATTCGCGCAGATGCTTTGCGCTTTCGATCAACCCAGGCGCGCGGGCATTCTGCGCGCCAAAGGAGACGACCATGTTGTATGAACTTCGATACCGTTTCACCCGCTGGATTGCCTATCGCCAGACGCTTGCGAGCTTGAGGCAGGCCCCGGACAGCACACTGGTGGATGCTGGCATTTCCCGCGATGAGATCCGCGAGCGTGCCCGCCATGCCAGCCTGCTTCATTGAGGAAACGGGCATGGAGATGATGGAGCTTTGGGATGGCCGATCGGTGCCGCGCATCGGGATCGGCACCTGGGCAGCGGGGGGTGCCGCGCGCTGGCGCGACACGGCGACAATCTATGGCAAGGTCGACGATATCAGGTCGCAAGCCGCGCTGGCGATGGCCTATGACATCGGCGCGCGGGTGTTCGACACGGCTGCCGCCTATGGCGCCGGCAATGCCGAACTAATCCTCGGGCGGGCGTTGAAGGGTAAGGACGAAGCCGTCATCGTCACCAAGGTCGGCTATTTCGGCGATCCCGAAACGCGCAAGATCGCTCCCGAGGATGCCTCTGCCGCGGCGATCCGGACATCGATCGACAATTCGCGGCAGCGCCTGCAGCGCGATTTTATCGACGTCGTGCTGCTACACATCAACGAATATCCGATCGAACGCGCCGGCGAGGTGTTCGATACGCTCGGCCTGTTGCGCCAGGAGGGCAAGATAGGCGGCTTCGGCTGGAGCACCGATCACTGCGAACGGCTTGCGGCCTACGCGCCGCGCGAGGGTTTCGTCGCCGTAGAGAACGACTTCAATGTGTTTACCCCGGCGAACGAGCTGATGGCCGTTGCGGCGCGCGAGCACCTCGTCTCGTTCAGCCGGCTGCCGCTGGCAATGGGACTGCTCACCGGCAAATACACGCCGGCCATGAGGCTGCCCACCGATGACGTGCGCGGCGGGAATGCCGATTGGATGGTGTTTTTCAGGGATGGCGCCGCCAACCCGCAGTATCTGTCAAGGCTCTCGGCAATGCGCGACCTGCTCACCTCGGGCGGACGCACGCTTGCGCAGGGTGCGCTCGGCTGGATCCTCGCCAAGTCGGCAATCGCCTTGCCGGTTCCCGGCTTCACGCGGCCCGAGCAGGTCGCGGACAATCTCGGTGCGCTGGAAAGAGGGCCGCTGCCGGCAGCGGTGATGGCCGAGATCGACGCCGTGCTGAAAATTGCCGAGACCGCTTAGTGTTGCGAATCCGAAATTCGCATTGGTGATGATGCCGACCAACTTCGATCTCTCCGATGTCCGCCGGTATCTTATCTTCCCTTGGCCAAGCTTCCGTGGCGCAATTGAACAAAGACGGAGCGGCGGACCCGACTCCATTTGAAGGTCCGCCACTCCGGGTTTTCAGATCACAAAGACTGATGCTGCCACGGGAAATGGGTAGCGAGCTGCGCTTGAGCTGCGCCGCCGACTTCATCGCTGTCGATAGAGAGCGATCCGGTTGTACTGTCAAAGATGATGTGGTGGGAACCATCATCGGCGGCCGTACCAGCAGAGGAAGCATGCAATGAAAGCCCGCCCGACTTAAGCTCGGTAAGAGCGGGTTGATCGAGGTGGAGCTTGTCCTGGAGCTTGCTGAAGTCGAAGGCGTCGTTGCCTCCGTGGCCGGACATGATCTCGGCGGCGCCATTTTTTGCCTGGGCGCCGACATTTTCATCGGGCTGGACGGTCTGCGCGAACCCGTGGCGAACCAGGCTGGTTGCCGTTGTGTCGGACGGGTCGTTGGTCGGGAGAAGCTCCGAGCCGGCCGAAAGAGAATGGTTCAACGCAGCCAATATGCGGTCAACGCTGCTGCCCTCGCTTACCTTGTCGCCGGCATTATCGTGGGTGGTGTCAGTCGAACTGCCGTCGCTGGCAAGGAGGTGCGAAAGCGCGGTCTTGCTATCACTGCCATCGCTTGTGGTGGCGCCGGAAGCGGCGGTATCAGTCGAACTGCCATTGCCAGCGAGGAGGTGCGAGAGCGCGGTCTTGCCATGACTGCTATCGCTGATGGTGGCGCCGGAAGCGGTGGTATCAGTCGAACTGCCATTGCCGGCGAGGAGGTGCGAAAGCGCGGTCTTGCCATGACTGCCATCGCTGGTGGTGGTGCCCGAAGCGGCGGTAGCAGTCGAACTGCCGTCGCTGGCGAGGAAGGGCGAAAGCGCGGTCTTGCCATGACTGCCATCGCTTGTGGTGGCGCTGGAAGCGGCGGTATCAGTCGAACGGCCATTGCCGGCGAGGAGATGCGAAAGCGCGGTCTTGCTATCACTACCATCGCTTGTGGAGGCGGCGGTGTCGGTCGAACTGCTATTGCCAGCGAGGAGGTGCGAAAGCGCGGTCTTGCTATGATTGCTATCGCCGGTAGTGGTCTCGGCAGGGGCAGTCGCAGTCGAGCTGCTATCGCCGGTGATGGCCCCGGAAGGGGCGGTGGCAGTCGAGCTGCTATCGCCGGTGATGGCCCCGGAAGGGGCGGTGGCAGTCGAGGTGCTGTCGCTGGGGGTGGCCCCGGACGGGGCCGTGGCAGTCGAGGTGCTGTCGCTGGGGGTAGCCTCGGACGGGGCCGTGGCAGTCGGGGTGCCATCGCCGGTGGTGGCCTCGGCAGGGGCAGTCGAGGCGCTATCGCCGGTGGTGGCCTCGGACGGGGCCGTGGCAGTCGAGGCGCTATCGCTGGGGGTGGCCTCGGACGGGGCGGTGGCAGTCGAGGCGCTATCGCTGGGGGTGGCCTCGGACGGGGCGGTGGCAGTCGAGGCGCTATCGTTGGGGGTGGCCTCGGACGGAGCCGTGGCAGTCGAGGCGCTATCGCCGGTGGTGGCTTCGGAAGGGATGCTCGCCGTAGAACTGGGATCAGTAGCCGCGGCTTCGGAAGGAGCAGTCCCTCCAGTGTTGAGATTGTGTTCCCGGAAAACGGCCTGCAGTTCCGAAGAGCTCTCCAACGCTGTGTCGCCTCGCTGCGAACCCCAGGCGTATGCGTAGTCGAAGGCGGGTGACGGAACCAGCTTGGCCCAGTGGTCCATCATGGTTTCCATCTGGGTGGCGGTGGGCACGACATATTTGCCACCCATGTCGGTGTTATAGTCGCCACCTCCAAACGTCTGGTAGCCTGGAATGATCTGGCTCGTCGGGATGCCCGATGCCTGAGCGGCGGCGACGAATTTGTCGATCATGTTGTAGTCGACCGCGCCATCCGTGCGGACAGGATAGACATCCACGCCGTAGTAATCGATACCCGTACTGGCGGGATTGTAGGTGTTCGAAAAATCTGGATTCGCCGACGTCCCCAGGCTCATCATCGTGATATAGGTCTTGGCATCCGGCACATTGGAATGAATCCAGTCGGATTCTGCCTTCAGATTTGCGGCAGAGGCGTAGGTACCCCATTGGCCGGTGGGATCCGGCTCGTCAACCAGGAAGAATCCGAACAGCTTTGGATTACCGATGAAGGGCGTGACCTTGTCGACAAAGGAGGAGGTTACTCCGTCGGTTTCGTTCAGATAGACCATGCCTTTCATACCGTCCGGCAGCGCATTGAGTTGGTCAACGGATGAAACGTCAGCCAGATTGAATCCGGCTTGAGCAATTTCCGTGCCCGATCCACCTGACGTGTAATGCAGAGTTGTCATCCAATATTCCTTTTTCTGTTTCGACAGCGCCCTACCTACAGACTGCGTATATTAGCGCCAAATCACATACCGGCACCCCGTGAGAGAAACTTTGATCGTAAGTTGATACACACAGTGCGACCTTCTCCCCGATAAGCCCTTCGATGCGGTGCCAGGTCGCAAGAGAGTCTTGCGCCATGTGCCGGACCTGGCGTGCGCTATTTGGAGTGCGCTTCGCTGCTCTTGAAGCCTCGTCATGCGGGGTGCTGGGGAATCGGCTGAGCCGTCAATGAAACCGGAAGCGGGACACATCCAGGGTGCCGTACAGCGTGCCAAGCCCGGATACCCCGGTGTTTCGCGATTAACGCGAATCTTTCTGGGACACCCGCCGAGCGCCTCTGATCACGATGTTCGTGCGGACGAGGTTGGCCGGATTGGCTGCGAGGCTGGTGCAAGGCGATATATCCCAGACACCAGAGCGCGAACGAGCGGCTTGCGTACCGGCGTCTCGATGAAGCGCCAGACGAGAAAAGAGGCAAGAAGAGTCCCGGCAAAGACAACGAAGAATGCGGCGTTCTTTCCGACATGCGGCGCCAGCGCGTTAAGCGAGATGTAGCCAATATACTGATGCAAAAGATACAGCGGATAAGTCAATCCTCCGAGCATCATGACAACCTTGGATGGAGCAATCACCGAGCGGAGCAGTATCGCGCCAGAGAAGACTCCGTAGATCACTATATTGGCGGCGAGGAGAGCAGGATACGAAATGGCAGCGCCAAAGTGCTCATGCATCCAGTTGTGAGAGAAGATTATGGTCTGGCAAGACACCAGGAATGCGACGGCAAGAAGCAGGAACGCAGCCGGCGAACGGCCCCTTGCAACGATGTCTTCCGCGAGGATGCCGGCGGCAAACAAAGGCGCATAGTTTGTAATAAAGAGAATGCGTATCACCGTGTTCTCAAAGAAGAACTCGTTGCTTGCCGAAATTGCGAGCCAGATGGCAGCGATAGGTATTTTCCAGCGCTGAAAGGCACCCGCAAAAATCAGCACTGCAACCCAGCCGTAGAACAGGATCTCGAGCATGATCGACCAGTAGGCCCCATCCATGGATGGTCTGCCGAAGAGGCGGGCGAACATAGAGAGATTGGCTACATAGGTCGCAATATCGGTCGGAAAACGCTGGTCTTTGGCGACGACGAGAACAACAAAAGTTGCGGTCATGCAGACGAGGAATCCGGGATAAAGCCGGGCGAAGCGGGCGACCGCGAATTCCTGCCAGGTTCGACCTTCGGCCGACCACGCGATGACGAAACCGCTGATCAGGAAAAACAGATTGACGCCGAGATAGCCATAGATGGCGTAAGGTGCTGCGGCAGGATATTCCACATCGAGACTTCCGGCGATCGCGCCGCCAAAAAGATAGTGATAGAGCACGACCGCGAGGGCTGCGGCCAAGCGCAGCAGGTCGAGTGATGCCATGCGCGCCGGAATGGCCTTGCCTGCCGGTTCCACAGCCACCTCCCGTCGCCGTTTCAGCTTTTGACACCCATCAGCGGCTTGATCCGCAATGCCAGTGCTAACGCAAAGGCTGCAAACCGGCGGCAGGCCACGCCTTTACCTTCTCAAGTACGAACAGCTGCTCGCAGGACAGGAACCGGAGGACGCTGAAAGAGCGTACCAGTTCGAGCCCCGCCTCTGCGAAATCCTGTCGTGCAACGTTAAGATTGACGGGATGAGGCGCCGACAGCCTTCCGGTGATTATCTTCCGCAGCCTTAGTCGCATTCTCTGGAGGCGGGTGCCAACGCCGTAGGATACGATCAGACGGCGGCTGGCAACGCGCGCGAGCTCCATGATAATGTCGCGCCTGAGATGTGGCGGGATAAGATGGATGAGGCGAAGACAGACCACCGTGTCAAAGCTTTCGTCGGCGAACGGCAGTTGCGTCACGTCACATCGGATGAATCCCCGAAATCCGGGCTGACCTTCATATGCTGACTTAGCCAGGGCCATCATTTCCATTGAAATGTCTGCAGCCAGCACCTGACAATCATGCCGGCCCAGCACGCCAGCCAGCTTCCCGGTTCCGCATGGGATATCGAGCACCTGGGATGGAGGCGGGCTGCACCTCTCCAGCGCCTTGGCGATGCAGCGCTGCTCCCGTCGCGCAATGACGTAGGATGCAATTGTAGACAGCTTCAAGCGGCCTGCATATCCGTCCAGGTACCAGCTCGCAAAGCTCGGATCCTGATATCTCTGCTTTGTTGGGAGATCATAGGCCGCGGCCGCGACTTCGGCGTCGTAACTAGTAGGCATAGCGGCCGTAGCCCCTGCTGACGGATATGACTTGAGGTCCTCGCTCATCTGCCCGCTTTCATACGATTTCTCCTGAGATGGAATCGAAGATTTTTTGTCCAACATATTCATTGGATGCCCCACCAAGCTGTTCTATTGGCGATAGAGGCGGCAAAAGATCAGTTCTGGGTGGGTCCATCGCAGAGGTAAGGTTTCCAGATGGCTGGGTATCTCGCATCCCCCGAACGGATGAGACATGCCGAACTTATGACTACTGAGCCCCGTGGAGGTGCGCTGGGGCATTGGGCTACTGCACAGCCCTGTCGGGGACGGAACGGCAAACGGATGGAAGGCAATCGGGAAGGATAGTGACCGAAACGCACTCCTTCCGTTCACGATTATGGCCTTCGTCGATATCCTAACGTGACCACACCGTCATTCATACGGATGGCGCGAATTCCTGGCTCGTCGGCTAGACATCCCGGGAAGAGATGGGCGTTCGCTTCAGCAAATGGACATAACATCACTGCCGGAAGGCTTCCCTCAGTCTGGATTGAAAGATGATCTTGGAGCTATTTGGGCCGTCCGGTGCTGGTAAGACGACGTTGGCGTGCGAACTGGTGCACGTTCTGCGAGCTCAGGGCTACTCTGTTGTTTTGCAGACCGGCGACCGTCGACACCCGGTTAGAAGAGCCGCCTTCAAACTAGTCTCCGGCTTGCATTCAAAGTGGATTGGACAGCGTTCTCTCGGTGCAGAAGTGCTTAAGATCCTTCCACCCAAGAATGAGCTGTGGGCGGCTCGTCTGAACTGGCATCTTGAAGCTCTTCTACAAGCCTGGCGCGCGGCAATAGCGTCCAAGGACACGATCTCAATTTTTGACCAGGGTATGGTGCAATTCGTGTGCTCGCTGGTTTTGTTCAGCGGCATAACGGATCGTGAAAGGGTGTCGTGCGCCCTCGAGCTTCTACCCAAACCGGACCTGCTTGTCCGATTGCAGGCGCCACGAGAGATTCTAGAGGCGCGGTTGAGGGAACGCCGGCGTAATCTCGGCATCATTCAGAAGTTCCTCGAAGTTGATCTGCAGAGCAGTCTTGATCATATCGACCACGTTAATCTTATCGAGGAACAACTTGGATCGTTCCCGGTACCGACAACTTGCGTTGAAAGCTTAGATTCAGACGGGCTCGCTGCCGCCACCGAAATAATAGCGCGTGGAGTAATTGACAAGTTTGGCGCGGCGCGGGCGAAATTTAAAAGGGTTGAAGCTTAGAGAGATACGGTTTTGAAGCGTCGAGAAGAAGATATCCAATAAAAACGGAAATCGAACTATTGAGACGGAACCGCGTGAGTTGACACGACATGCGCTTTTTTCGCTACCAAATTGTCTTGGCGTTGACGCTAGCTGCCAGCGCGACATCCATAGATCTGCGCGGAGCGGTGAGTGAAGAGGATGTGGCATCGACAAAGTTCGTCGCGCCGGTGGCCATGGACCTGCCTGATTACCTGCACCCGGCGAAGGATGCGGCATTTGGCACAACTTTCACGCGAATAACCAAACCCGGAATCCTCGGCGCCGGCGTCGCATGCGGGAGCAAATATTGCAGCCACCGCTATTCGAGCGCTCAGGCCTGGAATTCGGATCAGAGCCTTCTTGTCATCAGCAACGGCTGCGGCGGCTTATGCTTCCTGGATGGGCGCACCTACGCTCCGCTTTTTCGCCGTGTTCGATCGATCGAATGCGAATGGCACCCTCGCGATCCCGACCTGATGATCTGCGTCGGTGGTCGGAAAATCTCGACGTGGGCGCCACGCACCAATCATGAGGAGGTCCTGTTTGTTTCGACTGACAGTAGCGATCTCCAGTTCGGCCCTTATAAAGGGAATCCGAGCCGTGACGGCAGCCGTATTGCCGTGCGCGCGGTTCGCGGGGACGGCAAAGCGGTCGTCTTTGCCTACGATCTCAAACGGAGGCGGAAGTTTCCGGAAATCGATCTCGCACAGCTTGTCGGGACCAACAGCGCCTGCTCAATTTCGCCGCTAGGCGTCAACATCTTATGCATTCAGTACCTAAAAGACGAAACTGAACAGACGTTCATCTTTTCGGTTGACGGCGTTCTGCGCCAAAAATGGACCGAGCATCATCGGCCTGGCCATGGGGACATGACGGTCGATGCCGACGGCAGCGAAATCTATGTGGGGATCAGTAAATCCGATCCGGACATATTCCAGGTGATCAAGCGAAGGCTGTCAGATGGGAAAGTCACCTCGCTGATGAGATATGGCGAAGCACAGCATGCATCGCTCAGGTCACTGGACAGGCCGGGTTGGGTGTTCCTTAGCTATTCCGGCGACCCGGACGAAGTATCGAAATATCCGAATTGGGCGCCGTATGCGCGGGAAGTCATCGCGCTGCGCATCGACGGCAGCGGAGAGGTTCGACGTATTGTGCAGACGAAGAACGCTCCATTCGACTACTGGAGTGAGACCCACGCCTCGCCGTCCCCAGACGGTTCACAGGTGGTCTGGTCAAGCAATTGGGGAGTACCCGGCGGTCCGGTTTACGATTTCGTCGCCCGTATTGACTGGCCGGAACGGTCAAACACTGGCTCGAGAGCATTAACCGCGAGCGGTCTTCAATAACGAAACCTTCCGGTCACCTATCACGGTTGTCTCCGATCGTGCTTACCCATTGTGCGTTCAACACCTCACCTCCAACTTCGCCGCCACGCAGCTCCGTTCAATGTCAATTCATTCAAACGGACGACGACAGGTGGCCAAGCCTGCACCTACCGTGAAAGTGCAGTTTGCAAGGCTTATGACACTTGCCGGAACTCTACGATTTACAGAAATGACTCGAACGTCGGGTGATGGCTTTTGTGCGAAAGACGCTCGCGTCGGAGCCGAGAAAGGAATAGCAGATGGATGCGGATAGGCGAGCCGAAGAGAATGCCTCTTTCAATCCTGAGTTGTTGAAACGGTTAGTATGCCCAGTGACCAAAGGCTCACTTGCCTGGGATGGGGATCGCGACGAACTCGTATCGAAGAGCGCAGGACTTGCCTACCCGGTACGCGACGGCATTCCGATCCTGCTAGCATCGGAGGCACGGACGATCATCTCCCGCGTGGTCAAACTTCGCGCATCCAGAGGATGAGCTAGCCGCGCAAATTAGGCGGCATTCCGACGGCAACCAGCACCAAGACAGGAAAGTGCCGCGGAGCGCGAGCCGTTTGTCAACGGACCACTCCGTGCTCGGGCATCTGGGCAGTGCCGACCTTTTTGATGCAACGCGCGGCTACCTGAACCGGCTGGGCACGGCGATCCGTTTCCGGGACACGGTGTGTGTCATTCAAACAGACGAGGACAGTGGCAAGGCCTGCCCCTACCGTGATCTTGGGCGTGATGGGTAACGAAACCAACACTATGAAAGCAAATTCAACGGCCGGCCACTTCGCGCGATCGGGCTACGGCGAACGGTCAGGAGACGCAGGATGAATCCGCACCTCGTGTGTGTTGGAGGCGAGGATCACGCCCTGCGAATCCCCTTCCTGATGTCGCTGCGAGAGAAGGGATTCCAGGTTACTGCGGTTTCGAGCGGCGGTGAAGCCGCATTCCTGCGGCATGGCATTCCGCATCGCAGCTACGGTTTCGACCGCTTTTCCAGCAGCAGCGGGGAATGGGCCGCCATCAAAACCATCCGAAAGCTGATGGCGGAACTCCGGCCGGATATTATCCAAAGCTTCGACACCAAGCCCAACCTGGTGACGCCACTTGCGGTGCGCGGGAGCGTTCCAGTCGTGCGCACAATCAACGGTCTGGGCTGGACGTTCTCGTCCCTGGAACCGCGCGCCCTGGCCCTGCGCCCAATCTTTTGCGGACTGCAATGGCTTTCGTCCTTATGGACGGCCGCTACGGTGTTCCAAAATCGGGACGATCAGTCATTCTTTGAACGCTACCGACTGATCATACGTGGCAGCGGACGAGTGATCCGCAGTTCTGGAATCGACGTCGATGCGTTCGCCATGGCAAGGCATCTTGGCCCGTCGGCGATGAAAATGCGCGAGGAGCTTGGGCTCCAATCCGCCGAGATCGTAATTTTTGTCGGCCGGCTAACTCGCCAGAAAGGCATCCCGACACTCCTCAAGGCAGTCCCTCGCATTTTGGCTGAAAGGCCCGATGCCCGTTTCGTGCTTGTCGGGCCATTGGAATCCGAGGGCCCATTTGCGGTGGACAAGGCGGAGATTGATCGACATGCGCCCCATGTCATCGCCTTGGGCCCACGACGCGACGTTCCTGCCCTGCTTGGCATGGCCGATCTGTTCGCCTTTCCGACACAATACCGCGAAGGGATTCCGCGCGTCCTGTTGGAGGCAGGGCTGGCAGGATTGCCTATCGTCGCCTCAAGGATGCCTGGCTGCAATGAGGTGGTCGAAGACGGATGGAACGGCCATCTCGTCCCACCGCACGATCCGAACAGCCTTGCGTGTCGAATTATAGACGTCTTGTCCGACCGCCGGAAAGGAAGGACCATGGGCGCTCGCTCTGTCGAGCTGGTCCGGACGCAGTTCTCGCTGCCCTGGGTGGTCGAGCAATATTGCGATCTCTACGACAATGTCCTTAGCGCCAAATCCCATGGCGGCTTCGCTCGACCGGCGTCGCCGGCGTTGCTTGAAGAGGCTGCTGTAAACCGCGCATTGGGTGGAGCGCGCCGATGATCCGCGACGCGTTGCTGGCCTGCGGCGTTGCGATGTCCTATGCGGCGCAGCTCACCATTCCGGGAGTGCCGCTCGGCTATGGCGAGCTGTTTCTCGCGCTTTGGATCATGCTGTCGATCGGCCGGGTGCTCGCCGGCGGTCACTTGGTAGTCAGGCCCGCCCTGATCCGTGTCGCGGGCTTCTGGCTGATCATGACGCTTGCTCTGGGGATTGGCACCATCGTCGGCTATCTGACCACGGTGCTGTACCTGTCGGTGGTGATGCACGATACGATAGCCTACCTGCTGCTGATCTGCGTCACCTGCCTGGCCGCCGCGGAGCCCGAGGCTGATCGTCATCTGCGCAGTACTGCCTGGTGGGTGGTCGCGATCGCGAATGCAGGCTTTATTGTTCAACTGGCACTTGGATGGGGTTGGATCCACCAATCCGGCGTCGATCCGTGGTACTGGGATCGCTTCCGCGGCTGGTCCGAGAACCCGAACCAGCTCGCGCTGTATTGTGCACTCTTTGGCCCATTCGCCTTGCATCTTGCGACGACCACTAGCAATCCGTGGGCGAGATTGGCCGGGCTCAGCAGCCTTATCCTGACCATCTATATCGGAAGGCTGACGAAGAGTGATACCTATCTGTACACGACGGTCCTGGCCTGCCTGATATTTCTTGGGCTGCGGGTTCGGACATGGCTCGCGACCGGTGACGGCAAGGCCAGCTTTTCCCGGCAAGTTACCCTCCTGTTGATGATTGGCTTCCTTCCGTTGGCCTTGTCGATGACGCCCTACATTCTCACGGAAGCGGGCAGCGTCGAACAGTTCGCCTTAAGTCTCACCAAGGACAAGGGCGGCGACGCGACCGCCGAAACCGCCGCACTTCGCCTCCATCTCTGGGGAGATGCATTGGGCAAGGGCCTGACGTCAGGATCCTTGGGCCTTGGTCCTGGGCCGCATCTGGAGCGCCCGCCCATTTCCTACAGCCAGTTTCTGCCCCGGCCTTTCGAGGCTCACAACACGATTCTCGATCTATACACTCAAGGTGGTTTGATTGCGGTCCTAGCCTTGGCCTGGATTGTCGGCGCGGCGGCTTTATGCGCATGGCGTGCAAAGCTCGATGCCCTGTTCGTGCTCGTCGTGTCGATCGTTATCTTCGGGATGCCACATCTGATCATCCGCCATCCAATCGTGTGGTTTGCGCTGACCATTTGCCTTGTTGCCGGAACGCCGCGAACGGTTTCGGCAACCTCGAGCGACCGGAGGTGATGGCATGTGTGGGATTGCCGGAATTCTCCTTGCACCCGATGCAGCCAGTGCCAGGCCGCTCACGGCCATAGGGCAGATGACGACGGGCCTTCGTCATCGCGGGCCTGATGGTGAAGGCTTCTGGGTCAACCGTGAAGCCGGCATCGCCTTCGGCCACAGGCGTTTGGCTATCGTCGATCTATCGGAGGCGGGACGCCAACCAATGCATTCGGCAAGTGGCCGATATGCCATTACGTTCAACGGCGAGATCTACAATTTCCGCGATCTGCGCCGCGAACTTGAAGGCGCTGGCCATCAGTTCCGTGGCGCCAGCGATACCGAAGTCATGCTGCGCGCAATCGAGAGTTGGGGTCTCGACACCGCACTGACGCGCCTCGCTGGCATGTTCGCATTTGGATTGTGGGATCTGAAGACCAGGACCCTCCATCTCGCCCGCGACCGAATGGGCAAAAAGCCGCTCTATGTTGCTGCAACACGCGATGCGCTTGTTTTTGCCTCCGAGTTGAAGGCGATCAATCGTTTTCCAGGGTTCTGTCAGGAGCTTGATCTCGACGCTGCCGCGACGATGCTTTCGAAGGGATGGGTGCCGGGTAACAGTTGCATCTGGCAAGGCGTATTCAAGTTACCTCCTGGCTCGGTTCTGTCTGTGACGGCGGCAGATTTTGCCGAGGCGCGCAGTGCCGCATCCCTTTCGCAACGCGTCCGACACTGGTGGTCGCTGCCTGAAGTCGCCGCGAACGGTCGACTGAATCCAATCGCCGGCACCGACGAAGAACTGACCGATGAACTCGACGACCTGCTGCGACTTGCCGTTCGGGAACGCATGATAGCCGATGTGCCGCTGGGTGCCTTTCTGTCTGGTGGCATCGACAGCTCCGCCGTTGTAGCGCTGATGCAGGCTCAGTCGCCGAAGCCGGTGCGCACATTCACGATTGCTTTCGGAGAAGGCGGGTTTGATGAGGCTCCCCACGCCGCGGAGGTTGCGCGGCATCTGGGCACCAATCATACTGAACTACACCTTTCGGCCGCCGCTGCGCGCGAGGTCATTCCGGAATTGCCGCAGATCTGGGACGAGCCGTTCGCCGACGAATCGCAGATACCAACTTTGCTCGTGGCGCGGCTAGCCCGCCAGCACGTTACCGTGGCCCTGTCAGGCGACGGTGGCGATGAATGCTTCGCCGGTTACGCCCGCCACTTCATGGCGGCGCGGTTGAAACGACAGCATGCGCTGCCGTCGCCGCTGCGTCACACGCTTGCTGCAGGGGTCGAATTGCTGGCCCGTGCGGCGCGCTACGATCTCGTCAGCAAGCTGCCGCTTTCGGCGAGTGCACGGCTCGCGCTGCGGAGCGATCGGCTGCACCGCCTCGCTCGGCTGCTCGCCGCAGCAGATGAGGACGAATTGTATCAACGGCTGACCGGAGTATCGACCGAGAGCCTCACACTCCACAAGCCGCTCACATCAATTCAAGAGTCACCCCGGCTTGATGGCCTGCTGTCCCGTCTCTTGTACGACGACATGGCCGGCTACCTGCCCGACGATATACTGGTGAAGTTGGACCGTGCCAGCATGGCCAACAGCCTCGAGGGCCGGTGCCCGCTTCTCGACCATCGGGTTGTCGAATTCGCTTGGCGGCTGCCCGCACATGCGAAGGTTCGCAATGGCAAAGGCAAGTGGATCCTTCGTCAGTTGCTGAGCCGCTATCTTCCGCAACGGCTGATCGACCGGCCGAAGCAGGGTTTCGATGTTCCCATAGCGGTCTGGCTGAGAGGCCCGTTGCGCGACTGGGCCAGCGATCTGGTCGCCGATATGCGCCTCTCCGGAGATGGGATCTTCGACTTTGCGAAGGTCGGGATGTGCTGGCGCGACCACCTTGACGGAAGACAGGACCATTCTCGCGATTTGTGGCCCGCATTGATGTTCCAGGCCTGGCGCAACGAGGCCGGGCGGCCCCCAGGGCCGGCAACGGGCATGTCTACAGTGCTCGAACTGACAGGAGTATAAGATGGAAGGTTCCATAGTCAGCCGCATTCACCTTCCGCGCGCCACTGAAATGCACGTGCCGACGCGCGAGATCAACCCGCGCATGAGGCCATTCCTGCGCGAACAGATCGACGCGCAGACCCCCTTCCATCAACTCCTTATTACCGTCGCGAGGAGAAAATGGTTCCTGCTTGCAATGGTGATTTTGGGCGGTGTGTTGGCTGGGCTTGCGGGTTTTGCGCGTCCCGTCCTGTTCGAGTCGACCGCACAGGTGATTGTCGATGCTCCTGGCAGGAATGCGGCTCCCGGAGGCGCAGATTCTGCGCAGGAGATGCTGGATGCGAGCATTGATGACCACTTAACCATGCTCTCTTCGCAGGGGCATCTGCGTCGCGTGGTGGCAGCCCTGCGCAAGACGGAGGTTGGTAACATTGCTGAGCAAGGGGATGTCGCAACCGGAAATTCACGCCCCGCTCCGGCCGGCGGCGACTTGCAGAACATACGCACCTTCGCAGCCGGTCTGCTGGAAAGCATTTGGCCGCAGGGCAAGCCGGCGGCCGGCGATGAAGACGAACTCAAGGCATTACGGAAGGGCATGAGGGTTGGACAGGAACTGCGATCAAGAGTGATCACGGTCGGCTTCACCGACAACGATCCGGCGCGAGCCGCCCTTGTGGCCAATACGTTCGTCCAAGTATACATCGACGATCTCGCACAGAAGCGCAGGACGTCAGACAGACTGGAACTCGCCTCGATCGTCGCTAGCCTACCGGTCGTACAAAGCGACTTGGCGAAAGCAACCGACCGCCTGGAAAAGTATCGGCTGAGCCATGGCGCGGTCGATCAAGGTGCGGCGGACAACGCTGCCAAGGAGACAGCCGAGCTCAGCCAGCAGATATCTTTGTCGAAGGCGGATCTCTCCGCAACGGAATCTCGCCTTCAACACATCGAGGCTTTGCGAAAGGAAGGAGCATCGGTCGCGGCGCTCGCCGAAGCGATCGGGTCACCGGTACTGGCCGACATGGCGGCTCGCCAAGCCAACGACAATGCGGATGCGGGCCTGAGTACTGCAATCAACCGCGAGATCGAACAAGGCACTGGTCGCATTGCTGCGGAGGCGAACATCTACCGTGCCCAGATTGCGGCTCTGGAGGGGCGCAAGAATGTGCTTGATGCGGTGGTGGCCGACACAGCCGGCCGGCTTTCCGGCTTGCGTGCGCTCGAGCCGCAGGTCAGCATCTTGACGCAGCGATACAACCAGCTACTCACGCAACAACAGGATCTGGTGCAGCGTATCGCAACCCCCTTGCCCGGAGTCTCGATCCTTTCAGCGGCGTGGCCGCCGACGAATCCAAAAACCCTGCCGCCCATCTTCCTTATTCCGCCCGGCATGATCGTGTTTGGTCTCATTGGCGGGATCTTCGTGATGGTCCGCAGCCGCCTCAATCAGACCTTGTGCGGCGAGGCCGAAGCTGAAGCCGCGCTCAGGGTCCCATGCCTGGGGCTGATACCGGAAGCGCCCACAATACACGCGAAACGACTTCAGCAGCTGGTTCTTGGCCAACGAAAGTCCAGCTACAGCCGAGCCATCACTTCCCTCCTCGTCACCGTGACACTCAACAAGGCGAGGGGCCGCGCTTCGCACGTCATCCTCGTAACGTCCAGTATCCGGCATGATGGCAAGACCGAGCTTGCATGGAGCCTGGCGTTGGCAGCTACCCGACTTGGGGGACGAGTGCTTTTTCTCGATCTTGACAGCACGGGGGCCCGCCTCACGAACGAGTTCCTGAACGAATTCGGCGCGCTCCGGCCGCATAAATCCTTTGGAGACTATATGAACGACCGTTGTCCCCTGCACGACGCGGTCACGGGAATGCCTGAAATTGGAATCGACTTCATGGCGCTGGCACCATCAGAGGATCTGCTGCCGCAGCTGTCCATGATCGACGGATCCCTGGTCACAGATGAGCTGCGCTCAATCTACAGCGTCGTCATTATAAATGGACCGCTGGGACTTGGAGGACCTGAGGCCAGGCTACTGACGGGCTGGGCTGACGCGGTTCTGTTCGCCGTTCGCTGGGGCAGGACGCGTCGCAGCATCGCGCGCGGTGTTCTGCAGCTGCTGACGGAGGACGAGACGGCTCAGGTCCCCGTAGGCAGCGTTCTCACGCACGTCAATCTACAGAAACACGCTGGCTATCGGTTTGGGGACAGCGCAGATCTCTTGCTCGAGAGAACATCATGAGTGTCACATGCGGGCTTCCGCGTAACGACCGTCGCGGCAGTCAGTCTGTCGAGCGGAAGATAATATCGAAGAGTTCGCAGACCGGAGCTGGGCCCGCCGGCGCAAGAGACATCGACGATTGCAGCGATCCGAAGCTCGCCCGCTTCCCTGCGGCCTCCGTTGCTCCAACAAATATGGTTTTGCCGCACAAGGAGGACACGGGCCGGGGTCTCGGCTATGCCAGCATCTTCGCTCTTTTGGTCTATATCGGGGGTGCGGGCTTGACCAGCTTGGCGCAGTTATTGATTGCGCGCATCGTTGGCTCCACCAGCTATGGCATCTACTCCTATGTTCTGGCCTGGACCTCGGTGCTTGCCTATCTTGCAACGCTTGGGTTCCATGTATCCTTGCTGCGTTTCGTCTCCGCCTACAGTGCCAAAGGGCGGCTTGACCTAGTACACGGGGTAATCAGGTTTGCTCTGCAAAGGTCGCTGGCGGCAGCGACACTATTCGGCATCATTGGCGCCGCCTTGGTCTTTTTCTTTTCGGATTCTTCTCACAAGGAGCTTCAAACCAGCCAGCTGCTAGGCATGGCAGCAGTGCCTTTGGTCACCGCCTACGCGTTGGGCGCAACACTTGTTCGTGCTTTCGGCGGCGGTGTCTCGGCCCTCCTGCCGGAACGCATCGTGCGCGACGGCCTATTGTTGACGTTGCTGGGAATGGCGGTCTTATCCGGATCATGGACCCCCAACGCACCCCTGGTGATGCAGGCGGTGCTGGCAAGTTCAGCCATCACGGTCGGCCTGGTGTTCATCATGGCGGCAAAATTTCAGCCGCCCGGCTTGCGGCAGGTTCAGCCAGGCAACGAGTCGCGGGAATGGTGGTCCGCGGTTCCGCCAATGATGCTCATGGCCGGGCTCGATGTTTTCATCAGCCGGGCCGGGGTCATGGTGCTGGGCTGGACGCATCACATTCGCGAAGCGGGCATTTTCGCCTTGGGATTGAACGTCGCATTGCTTGTGAGCCTTTCCCTGGTCGCTGTCTCGACGATGTTTGCGCCGACAGCGGCCGCCCTTCATGCCCGAGGCGATCGGATGGCTCTGCAGCAGCTGTTTTCACGGGCCGCCCTACTTTCCTCTGGCGGCGCCATAGCGATGGCCATCCCGATGCTTGCGATTATTGAACCTCTGTTGAGCTGGTTCGGCGGAGATTTCAGTACAGCGGCACCCGTCGCGCGGATACTCATTCTCGGATATGTCTTTGTCGCGCTATGCGGACCCCAGATGCTCCTCTTGATGATGACTGGAAACGAATGGGCGGCAGCCGCAACCATGATCGCCGGCGCCGCGGCCAGCATCATGGGCTGTGCCGCAGGAATTGCGCTCTACGGCGCGCCGGGCGCCGCAGTGGGCCTCGCGCTTGCGTTGGCGATTTGGAATGTGGCGATGTCGATTTATATCAGCAAACGGCTGAAAATTATCCCTGGGCTGATCTTTGCGCTGGCGTCGCTCAGAACGCGCGCAGTCGAAGGCCAGCCGCCTCATTGGTTCCTGCGCTGATCTGATGTTATCGCGCCCGATACTCGACGGCATCAGCGTTCAGAAATTTCGAGTCCAAGATTGTGTCGGATAGAGGCTGGCGGGGGCGGCTTTGGGGCCGACACTCGCTTTATTCTCTGTCCGAAAAAAATGCGAAATCTCGAATTTGCCGAGTGGCAGATCGTTGCCCGACAAGGCACGGCCTACACCGTGGCCTCATCATTCACCGACGTTTGTTGCCGTATACTGACCGCGGCATCCGTTCCATGAAAGCCCCGGTACCATTCGACAAAGCGTTGCACTCCGTCCTCAAGCGGTGTCGCCGGGGCGAAGCCGACGGCCTTGCGGAGATCGCTGACGTCGGCGCGCGTCTCCAGAACGTCGCCAGGCGGCAACGGCACATCCACGCGAAGCGCCCGGCTGCCAAGGGCGGTCTCGATGATCGAAATCAGCCGGTTGATCTCCTCGGGCCGGTCGTTGCCGATATTGTAGACGCGACACGGCGCGGAACTTGTAGCAGGGTCGGCGGTGCAAGGGTCCCAATTCGGATCGGGCCGCGGCGGTGCAGCGAGTGCTCGAACCACGCCCTCAGCGATATCGTCGACATAGGTGAAGTCTCGCCAGACGCGGCCGGCATTGGCTACTTCGATTGGCTTGCCCTCGATGATCGCGCGCGTGAACAAATAGACCGCCATGTCGGGCCTGCCCCAGGGGCCATAAACGGTAAAGAAGCGCAGCCCCGTCACGGGCAGGTCGAACAAATGGCTATATGAATGCGCCATGAATTCATTCGATCGCTTGGTGGCGGCGTAAAAGCTGACGGGATGATCGGCGCCGTGGTGCTCGGAAAACGGTATGGTTCGATTTAAGCCGTAGACGGAGCTCGAGGAGGCGTAGACGAGATGACTGACGCCGTAATGCCGGCAGCCCTCAAGGACGTTTAGAAACCCCACTATGTTCGATTGCACGTAGGCGTGCGGGTCAACAATTGAATGACGCACGCCGGCCTGAGCCGCGAGATGGACAAAGTGTGAGGGGCGAACGTTTGAAAACAGCAACTGAACGCGGGCGGCATCCGCCAGATCCATTCGTATCGGCGTGAACTCCGCCTCGCTACAGAGGTGTGCAAACCGCGCTTCCTTGAGCCGCAGATCGTAATAGGGTGTGAAATTGTCGACGCCCACGACTTTGACACCCAGACGCAAAAGCCGCGAGGCCACGTGAAAACCAATGAAACCTGCTGCGCCGGTGACGACGATCGGTCCTGTCCGTGCAAGTCTCTTCACCGCTTGATCCGAACGCGATCGGGCGATTTCCACCTTCTCCGCTGCGGCAAGGACAGACTCGCTGCATAGATCGTTGTCCAACTTGTTGCCTTTCGAATTCCGTTCGACAGTACCGAATTGCCGGTCCGAGATTCCAGCTTCCGATATTTACGTCAGCGCATCGAACCTGGTGGAGTTCAGGCAACGTCGGTGCCACGAACCGCGCAACGCGATGCGCGACCTGCCAAATCATGACACTCCAAATTGCGTCGTCTGGATCCCGGACGGACGCCGGCGTCCGGCGATTGCATTTAAGTGGCGGGCCCTTCCCTTATGGCAGGACCGAAATACGCCCAAGAAGGGCCACCAGTTCCGCCTGGCGTTTCGTTTCGGTCTTGGCGAACAGCGAGGCAAGCTGGGAACGGATCGTGGTGCGGCTGAGACGCCAGCTGCGAGCGATCTCCAAAGGTGCGTCGCCCTGAGCCAAACGCAAGGCGAGGTGCGTTTCTGCGCTCGTCAAGCCAAACATTCTTTGCAACGTGCGAGGATTTGGCCCCGACCTGTTGTCCCGGTCCAGCAACGCCACGATGCTCGTTCCGTCGGGAGCAATAACTCCGTTCTCGTTCAGTATCACCGGCCGGTCGCCCCTGCTGCGGATTACCACCCAGGATAACGAGCCCGGCAGGAATTGGCCCGGAACATTCGCGATCAGCCGCCTTAGGGCGGCCGTAAGCCCGCTCGCCGTGTCAGCCGCTTCGCCCTGGCGCTCAAGCGTGGTTTGGGCGGCTGCGTTCCACTCGACTACTTTTCTTTCGCGATTCAGCACGAGATAGCCACAGCCAATGCGATCAAGCACGCCGGTTATGGATTCCAGACTGCGGCCTTTTGGTTCCCCGAGCCTTGCGTCCAATGGATCCGATGCGCGATCGGGAAGGTGACCAGAAGAGGGTCGCGTATTCCGCGCGTCAAAATCGTACTTGGTCCTCGTAGCAATGTACCTACCGCCCGAAGAAGCATCAACATGTCTATCGATCAGATTCATTTTCTACCCCTAACCCAAAGTTTCACACAGGCCCGAAAATAAGTATTCGGGCTTCGGATAATCTTTTATGTTTAGATGGATTCTAGTCTTCTATGCGCTGACGGATAACGTGTTCATCACCACCTTGAAAACTCAATATGATCTGACAGTTCTAAGGCAGCTCATAGCCCCTGCTGCATCCGATAAAATGCGCGCTATGATAGCGGTATGGCAATCCGGCAGTGGTACTAAGCTGTACGTTTTTTGCTCTAGTCTCGACGGGCTAGTCAGAAGGTTGTAGTCTGTGTCCATGAGCTCGCAGTCGCGCAGGTCGAATTCGAACCCGTCGGGCAGATTGCTAACTCATATTGCCTCTGCATCCGTACTAGCTGCCACGCTGATATTTGAAATAAAATCGTCAGCCTATATTGGGCAAGGCGCCAGTTTTCTGGAATTTGTTCCGGCTATTATTATTATCGCTTATCTCGAAGATCGTGTGCCTGCGCTCGCTGCGACCATTCTGATGGTGGCGGTCGGCCTTTGGGCGCGAGGATACGATCAGATTTCAAATGGCGATTGGGCACGCGCAATCCTGCTTCTGGTTTCGGGTGGGGTGATTGCCATGACGTTCCATCGCCTGCGGCAGGACTTGCGTGAGCTGCTGGAAGTCGCGGAGGCCAGGCTCGCTGCCGTCGAGGCGACCGAAAGCCGCTATCGTTGGGCCTTCGAACGTGCTGCCATGGGATTCGCGAACACCAACGAGAAAGGTGAGTTGCTGCAATCCAACAGACGCCTTTGTGAGATGACCGGGTACAAGGAGGAGGAGCTTGCCCAATTGCAGCTCGATACGCTCGCCCACCCGAACGACCGGGACACCTTGGCGCAATTGTTGGCGAGCCTAGGCAACGACATTGCTTCGTTCGTTTCGGAGGTCCGTCTTTTAAGAAAGGACGGTACGGCATTCTGGGCCAGGCTAACGCTTTCTTCGTCCGTGCCCGAGGGGGGACTCTCGGAGAGCATCTTCGTGGTGGTCGACGATATTTCGGAACGACGAGCTGTTCACGAAGCGCTTCGGGCTCAGAAGGAATGGCTAGACCTCGCTCTGTCTGCTGGACGCTTGGCCACGTGGCGGATCGACCTTAAAGACGGGACAGTCACAGGCTCGGACACGTTCTGGGACGTTCTCGGCTTGGCCCAAGCCAATAGCCGCAGTTTGGAGGAACTATCAGCTGTCGTTCATCCGGCGGACTGGCCAAAGCTGGCGGCATCGAGAAAGTCCGCATCATCGGTCATGAATTACGATGTTGAGATACGCGTCCGCCGACCGGACGGGCATATCCGCTGGGTTGCCCTGCGCGGAAGGGAGGAAAGACAGGGTGATGGAGGACAGCGGCTTGGAGTGGCTGCCGACCTGAGCGAGAGACGACAAACCACGCTGCTGCGCGCCGCGGCAAAGAAGCGGGAGCGCATTATGCTCGAACAACGCCACAGGTTCGGCAACGTTTTCGCGGTGATCACGGCGCTCGTGAAAATGGTCGATGTTCCTGGAAACAATGTTGCCAAATACAAGGAAATGCTGATCGACCGGATACGCGCGCTCGAGGCAACCCATCTGCTTCTTTCACGCAACGGCAGCGTATCGGGGGCGCTAAACGATCTCGTTGCTCAAGAGTTGCAACCATATATGGGAACACGCGCCATATCGGTCAGCGGTCCTTCCGTGGTGATGTCGGGAGGCGCCGCCGAGAGTTTTGCAATGATCGTCCACGAGCTTGCCACCAATTCCATGAAATATGGAGCGCTAGGCGATCCAAAAGGCCGGATCGAAGTAAGCTGGACATTTGCACCTGAAGACACAGGCAGTGAGATCGTGTTCGAGTGGGTGGAATCGGGACGGCGGCGGACCTCGAGCGTAGTCCGTCATGGCTTCGGTTCCATGATAATCGGAGTAGATGGAGCGCCGCTTGTCGGTCACTCTCCCAAACTGGAAATAACTGACCACGGGTTGCGGTATTCGCTGCGGCTGTCACGCAAGGAAATCGGATCCTAGTGCAGTGCTCCGATCGAAAAGCAGATACCTAAAAGACGCGTCGCGCTGAATGGCCTTGGAGATGCGCTTAGGTTCTTTTCCAGGGATGTCGTTGGCCAAAGGCCGCAGCGCAGTTTCGGTATATGCAGTATATGCATGAAAGCTTGGGCGCCGTTTGCATGTCCAAAAGGACGCGCGGCGCCTTAGCTGGCATGTCTCGAAAGCCATGTCTTCAGCATAACCGCAGCTTCTGTCCGATTGCGTACCCCCAACTCACGCAGGACCGCAGCAGCGTGGATTTTCGTGGTCGCCTCTGCGATTTCCAGGTCGCGAGCAATTTCCTTGTTTGAATAGCCTTCCGCCATCAGCTTGAGGACTTCCTTTTGCCTCGAGGTCAGCCTGCCAAGGTTGAGGCCTGTGGTACGTCGCTGTGGGCCTTTCTCGGAGTGTGTATGCGCGTGGGTTGTTTGCGTTGCACCCGGGCGTGACAGAAGTGCAGGAACATAGATGCGGCCGGAGAGGATTTCATTGACAGCCAAAACGACCTCTTCGTCCGTCTGCGACTTTACGATGTAGCCGTGAAGCCCGATCGAAAGAGCCGTGAGTATTTCCGAGCGTGAATCGTTTCCGGAAACGATCGCAAATCGCGTGTCCGGATAGGCGGACAGGATCCCGCCGAGCACCTCCTGATTGAACAGGCCCGGCATATTCAGGTCCAGGATCGCAAGATCCACGAACGATTGCTCTGCCAGCAAACTGAGCACCGCGTCGAAACAAGACGCTTCAAATATCTCCACACCTGGAATGCCTGCGGTCAGTGCCAATCGCAAGCCACGACGATACAAGCCGTGATCGTCGGCGATGACGATTCGATACATTGAACTACCCCAACGCGTATCTGAATGGATTGAACGGTGATGGGCCTGAAAGTCGTAGCCATTCACTCGTCGATTCATCCAGCCGACGCCGCGGCACCCCAACGCCGCAAACGCCAGATTTCTAATATAATCTTAAATGACGGGAAACGCTCCTCTTTTTTTGCCCCTTGTGAGCGAAACCCGCCGAACGTCGTCGAACATGTGTTCTGACCTCTTGGAAAGCTGACAGACCGGCTGGTCGTTCAGCACTGCCATAGGTCTGTAGGTATAGAACAGCAAAACGGCTGAATTGTTACCATTCGAATGCACGACGACATCCACCCCGACGGCCACATACCATCCAGATGCAATGTCCGGATCAGGGATCGGTGGGGAAATCTCACCGGTCTTCTACGGGAAATCTCACCGGTTCTTCTGAGGGGACAAGAACGCGTTTCCCGGGTGCTGACCAGGGTAGGATAACCGGCCCGTGACGATGGCGTTCAGGCCGAATGAACAAGGAGGACCAGGATGAAAGCGGTGATTCAATGTGGTGGAATGGGAACACGCCTCCGCCCCTTCACTTCGATCTTGCCGAAGCCGCTCATGCCGATTGGTGCACGGCCGGTTCTCGAGATGCTTCTGAAATGGTTGCGACGCAACGGTATTCAGGAAGTCTATATTACAACCGGGTATCTCGGCCACTTGATCCGCACCGTGTGTGGAGATGGCTCGCAGTGGAACCTGAAAATTCGATACACGCAGGAGATGGAGCCGCTGGGCACCATCGGGCCATTGTCTTTGATCAGGGACGAACTGACGGAGCCATTCATCGTTCTCAATGGCGATGTCCTTACGGATCTAAGCCTCAGTCGATTTGTAGCAGCGCACCGTAAGCACACCGATCCAGTGACGATCGCAACAGCCTGTCGCCTGATCAAGATGGATTTCGGCGTCATCGACGAAGTCGACAATACCGTGCAGACCTTTCGCGAGAAACCGACGCTGTCGCATCTGGTCAGCATGGGGATTTACTGCATGAATCCAGACGTTCTGCAGTTCATCCCGTCCGGCATACCCTTTGGGTTCGACGACCTGATGCTCCAGATGATGCAGAACGGCACAACCGTGCACGTGTACAAGCATGAAGGTCTCTGGCTCGATATCGGGCGCGTCGACGACTTTCAGAACGCACAGACCATTTCCTGGGAAGACCAGTCGGCCTCGATCGAGGTCACTGCGACGGCTGCATGATGAAGTCACCAGCGCGGTTCCCACAGTTATCAGTCTAGGAGGTTGTGATGCTCTTGGTCAGTGCCCCGATCTTGGGTGTGCCGGAGAAGACTGCTTTGACCAAGGTCATCGACAGCGGCTGGCTGACCATGGGGGAGCAGGTACGGGCCTTCGAACAAGCCTTTGCCGACGTGCATGGTGCGGAGGATTGCGTCGCGGTCAGTTCTTGTACCGCAGCGCTTCATCTCATTTTGCACGCACTTGGTATCGGCCCGGGCGACGAGGTGCTGGTCCCATCCTTGACTTTCGTGGCGACCGCAAATGCGGTCCTCTATGTTGGTGCGACCCCCGTTTTCGTCGACATCGAGTCGGTCGATGTGCCGCTGATGTCCATCGCGGAAGCCGAAGCGAAATGCACGGCCCGCACCAAGGCAGTCATTCTCGTCCATTTCGCCGGCTACCTCGCCGATCGGGAACAATGGCAGAAGTTCGCCCGTGCCCGTGGGCTGCATATCGTCGAGGACGCGGCGCATGCGCCCGGCCTGAAGGAGGTGGGGACATTTGGTGCCGCGGCCGCCTTCAGCTTCTACGGCAACAAGAACATGACCACGGCGGAAGGCGGGGCGGTGATTGCGAGGGATGCCGGTCTGCTCGAGACGATCCGCCAGGCGCGTGGACATGGGATGACCACCGGGACACGTCAAAGGCTGAACAGCCGCACCCCGCAGTATGATGTCACCATGCTCGGATTCAATTATCGCATGGATGAATTGCGGGCTGCGATCGGATTGGTCCAGCTGCAAAATCTGCAGGAGTGGAATGAGATCAGGCGTATCCTGGTGATGCTGTATCGCCGTCTCATCGCGAAGCATTGCCCGGCCGTGACCATCCCGTTCCACGAGCCGCGGACGTCGGCCTACCACATCATGCCTATCCTTTTGCCGCGTTACGCCGACAGGCAAGACGTCATCGACGCACTGCGCGCGCAAGGGATACAAACCACTATCCACTACCCGCCGGTGCACCAGATGACGCTCTATCGTGAGCTCATTCCCGGTACTCATTTACCGCGCACGGAAGATTTCGCCCAGCGCGAACTCACTGTACCGCTGCATCCGCAGATCACCGCACCTTTGGTCGAAACGGTAGTGGTCGCTCTTGCCGCGGCGGTCAATAACTGCGCTCAGACAGGAACAGCCGCATGAATGCCCTGGACCTAGCCATTCACCGGCCTAACGTCTCGAGCGCCGCCCATGGGGCTGTGAGACGAGCAATCGATCTCGTCATTGCTGCAGCCGCGGCGATCGTCTTCGCTCCGCTGATGCTGCTGATTGCCCTGGCGCTGCTGCTGGAAGGCGGTCGGCCAATCTTCTTTACGCAGACCCGCGTCGGGGCCGGTGCTCGCCCATTCCGCATGTACAAATTCCGCAAATTCAGAGTGCGATGCGATCCCGGTGGCCTGGCGCTGACCATGGCCGATGACAGCCGCATGACGCCAATCGGGCGGTTCCTCGCCGCCACCAAATTCGACGAGCTGCCGCAGCTATGGAATGTCTTCAGAGGCGAGATGGCAATCATCGGTCCACGCCCGGAGAGCCTTGCCTTTGCCGATTGTTTTCGTGGAGGCTTTGAGGACATTTTACAATACAAGCCAGGCTTGTTGGGTCCGGCCCAGGTTCTCTTCCGGAATGAAGCGCATTTTTATCCGCGATCCGTGGACCCGCTATTGTTCTACCGCCAGGTTCTGTTTCCTGCCAAGGCCAGGCTCGACCTTTCCTATTATCCGCAGCGCACGATCGTCTCTGATGTCGTCTGGATGGTGCGCGGCTTGCTGGCGGTGCTTGGCGTCGTTTCGCCGCCGCCGATCGGAACGTGAGAGCAGGTGGAATACCCGCGCTCTCGTGGATTTGCAAAGTCAGTGCCTCACGTCATAGGGGGAACGCTTGGGTCATGGCATACAAGGGCAGGAAAGTTCTGGTTACCGGTGCCGATGGGTTCATCGGGTCGCATCTCACCGAAGCACTCGTCCGTAGCGGCGCGGACGTCACTGCGCTGGCTCTCTACAATTCGTTCGACAGCCACGGCTGGCTGGACGATTTGCCGGACACCATTCGAAGCCAGCTGAACCTCATCCGCGGTGATGTTCGTGACAGCGCGTTCCTTAACCGGATCGTGCGTGGCCAGGCGGTGGTGTTTCATCTCGCCGCACTGATCGCGATCCCATATTCGTATGCCGCGGCCCAGTCCTATGTAGAAACCAACATCCTGGGCACGGTCAACGTCCTCGAAGCGGCGCGGCAATGGGAGACGGAGCGGGTGGTGCACACCTCGACAAGCGAGGTTTATGGCACCGCGCTGACAATGCCCATCAGCGAATCACACCCGTTGCAGGGACAGTCACCATATTCGGCATCCAAGATCGGTGCGGACATGATGGCGGAGTCGTACGCCAGATCGTTCGACGTCCCCGTGGTCATCATGCGGCCCTTCAATACGTATGGCCCACGCCAGAGCGAGCGGGCCATCGTACCGACCATCATACGTCAGGCTCTCGACAAGAAATGCTCGGCGATCATGGTGGGAGACACCAGCCCGATCCGCGATCTTACTTTCGTGGAAGACACTGCGGCGGCGTTTTTGACCGCAGGTTCGGCCGAGCTCGAATTTGGCCATGCCTACAATGCCGGAAGCCAGCGCGCCGTGACGATCTCGGACATATTGGATCTGGTGGTCGAGTTGAGTGGCTGCAAGAAACCAATTCACCGCGACGAGCGCCGCCTGCGGCCGCAGAATTCAGAGGTGCGTGCCTTGCTGGCTGATTCTTCGCTCCTCGAAAGCAAGACTGGATGGCGCGCCCAGACCAGCCTGCGCGAAGGGTTGGAGCGGACCATCGGATGGTGGCAGGGACGCCTCAGCGAAGGCCGGGTGCGCCATGAGATGGGTTACATGACATGAGCTTTCGCCTGGGTGGATTGGCTCCGCAGTTGTCGCTGGATTCGAACCAGAAGGAGATTGTCACCAATGGTCCTTGTTAACCGAATCCTTCTTGTCGTGCTCGGCATGCTGGCTGCCATGGATACGGCCGCTGCAGCGGAAGCGCAGGTCGCCTATCGACTTTCCGCCGGCGACACCGTCGAGATAGGAATTGCCTCCATCCCGGAGCGAACGCAACGTGCCGTGGTCCAGATGGACGGCACGATCGCGCTTCCCGAAGTCGGGATGGTTTCGGTGGGCGGCCTAAGCCCGGCCGAACTGCAAACACGCATGCAGACGATCCTGCCAACCAAGATATTCCACCATCGTCTGCCTGACGGGCGGGAGCAAATGATCGTCATCAAGCCGACAGACGTGACCGCCGTGGTCGCAGAATATCGGCCGATCTATGTGACAGGGGATGTGCTCACTCCCGGACAGCAGGCCTACCGGCCGCTGATGACCGTGCGGCAGGCGATTGCCGTGTCAGGTGGTTTCAGCCTTTTGCGGTCCCGGGCAAACCAGGTTGGCCCCGATCCGGTGGATCTGCGGCGCGATTACGAATCGCTTTGGGGGGAATACACGAGAGACTACTATCACAGCGCCCGCATTCGCGCCGAACTTCAGGGCAAATCGAGCTTCGACATGCAGCCACCACAAGGATCGCCCTTGCCGGCAGTTTTTGCATCGGCGATCGCCCAGGCCGAAGCAGAAGGGCTGAAGCTCTCGTTGGACAACTTCCAGCAAGAGCAGAGCTTTCTCGATAAAAGTGGCAAGGATGCCGCTGCACAAACCGAGACCTTGCTCAAACGCGAGCAGGCCGAAGCGGATGGCGTGAAGGCGGACGAAGACGAGCTGGCGCGCGTAAGGAAAGCGTTTGAGTCCGGAAATCTCACCAATAACCGGCTCGCCGACGTCCGGCGCGCTTTGGTACTCTCTTCCAGCCGGGCACTCGAAACGTCGGTTGAACTTATGAGAGCACGACGTCAGCAGGCTGATTTTGCCAGACAGCACGAACGCAATGACAACCAAAGAAGGATAGGTCTGCTGACTGAGTTGAAAGATACCAATGTGCGTCTTGCCGACATCAATGCAAGACTTCGCGCCGCCAGCCAGAAGTTGCAGCCCACGGGAGCTGCCGCCCTGCCGTTGCCGGTTGCCGGTGAGACGATCCAAGCCGAGGTCACGATCGTTCGCAGGGTCGGCGAAGAATGGCGGAAACAGCCGGCCCAAGAAGACACCGAGGTCATGCCGGGAGACACGATCGAGGTAAGGTTCAGCAGCGCTCTCGAGAGCGCGGCGATCCGATAGATCGGCTGCGCCTCGAGCCAAGCGGCCGCCACTGGGTTGGCAGCCGCTTACTGCCTGAAAGCTCTGGAAAATTGGTCGGTAAGAGGTTTCATCAAGTAGGACCAGACACTGCGCTCGTCGGTTCTTATATGGACTTCGGCGGGCATGCCCGGTTTGAGGATTTTCTCTCCTGTCAGGCAGGTCGCTTCGTTCTCGACATCGATGCGCGCCGAAAAATAGGAAAGCTGACGTTGCTGATCCTTGATCAGATCTGCGGAGACGCGGTTGACCGAGCCTTCGCAAGCCGGTGTAGTGCCGGCGTCGAACGCCGGAAAGCGGATCGACACCTGCTGTCCGGGATGGATCTCATCAATGCGCGACGGAGGAATGGAAGCGTCTACGACAAGGTTGTCGGAATCGGGCACAATCATCATGAGCACCTCTCCGGCGCCAATCACGCCTCCGACGGTGTGGACCGAGGATTCTTGTACCGTGCCTGATTGCGGGGCGCGAATGTCTGTCCTGCCGAGCTCGTCTTCGGCCACCACCTTGCGCTCACTGAGTTCGGTCTGCTTGGCTTCCGTTTCGCGAAGTTCGTTGGTCACGTCGCTCCGCATTTGTTCGTCGAGCTGAAGCACCTGCAGGTCCGTTTCACTGATGTGAGCTTGTACCTCCGCTATCGCTGCGACAAGGCGTCCCGATTCGCCGCGAGTCCGGGTCTTCTCCAGGCTGACAGTGCTCAACCTCTCCTTGGAGACCAACTTCTTTGCGTAGAGAGATTCGACGTCAGCAAGGTTCTTGGTCAGCAGATCCAGAGACTCATCCGTCGCAGACTGCTGCGATTTGAGGCCATCGATCTGACGTTCCAGCTGCTTCGCGCGGCTTTGCAATTGTGCCTTCTGGCCAGCCAGCGCCGCAGCACGGCTTTCGAACAAGGCACGTTCGCCGCTGACAAGCGCCGCCACTTGCGGGTCACCCATTTGAACCCGAAGGCCAGGCGGGATCTGCATTTCCGGCAGACCCTGGCGCTCGGCTTCCAGCCGGGCCAGACGAATGGTGGCTCGATTGAGGTCCTCGGTGATTATCTGCAGGTTTGCTCGGGTCAATGTGTTGTCCAGCCTGACCAACACGTCGCCGGCCTTCACGTGATCGCCGTCCTGCGCGAAGATTCCGCCGATGGTGCCGCCGGTTTGATGCTGGACTTTTTTTATGTTGCTTTCGACCACCACAGTTGCAGGCGCAATCACCGCGCCGGCAATCTTGGTCAATCCCAACCACAGCCCTCCGCCAAAGATCAACAGCAAGCTGGTTGCCAAGCCCAAGAGCAGATTGGCCCGGATGCCATCCGGATCCGGCTTCGTTTCCAACGAACGGCTTTCGCCACCGGGCGCGGCGTATGGCGACACGGTAACAGTAGAGCGATACCTCACATATGCCCGGCTGCACCTCTGTGCAGCGGAACGAGAATGTTCTGCCAGGCTCCGGAGCAGATTGCCCCAGGGTAAATTGGCTCGAATGCCATCCGGCTCTGGCTTCGCCCCGGTCGGCTGGCCTTCGCCAGCGACCGCAGCATATGACGACATGGTCACGTTAGACACTAAGCAATACCTCACGCATGCCCGCTTGCACCGTGCTGCAGCGGAACCACAATGTTTGGCTTGTCCGGACGCGGGAAGGGCCGGATCACATTTGCCAGAACGTCTTCGCGCGAACCGAACGAATGGAGCATCCCGTTCGACAGGACGAGTACCTGATCGATGTTGACGAGAGCGGAGGGGCGATGCGCAACGACGATCACGATACCGCCGCGCTGACGCACTGCCAGGATCGCGCCGGCCAAAGCAGCATCGCCGTCTGCATCCAGATTGGAATTTGGTTCGTCAAGAACGACGAGGAATGGATCACCGTAAAGTGCCCTGGCAAGTCCGACGAGCTGCCTCTGCCCAGCCGACAGGGCTGCGCCGCCTTCTCCGATGCGTGTTTGAAAACCCTGCGGAAGACGCATGATCATCTTGTCCACGCCCGCAGCTTTGGCAGCTGCCAACACGCCCCTTGCGTCGCTTTTGCCGCCGAACCTTGAAATGTTGTCGGCGATCGTGCCGTCGAACAGCTCAACGTCCTGCGGCAGGTAGCCAATATGAATGCCGAGCAGCTCTGAATTCCACTGATCGAGCGAGGCGCCGTCCAATCTTACCGTTCCTCGAAGCGGCTTCCATGCCCCGACCAAAGCGCGCACGAGCGTGGTCTTGCCGGAGCCGCTCGGGCCGACGACCGCCAACCCTGCGCCCCTCGCCAAGCGGAAGCTTACATTGAAGATTGTTGGCTTCTGCAGACTTGGTGGCGCGACCGTCAATTCCTCGACCGCAAGCTCCGCCTTTGGGCGTGGCAGTTCCATTGGCTCTTGCTGGCTATCAAAAGCATCCAGCGCTGCCGCCAGCTCGGAATAGCTTTTGCGGGTTGCCAGAAACCCTCTCCAATTTGCGATCGCCACATCGACCGGCGCCAGTGAGCGGCCCAGCAATATGGACGACGCTATGATCACACCCGGCGAGGCCTCGCCCCCGATCACGAGGTAGGCACCAAGCCCCAGCACGCATGATTGCAAGGCCATTCGGAGCGTCTTCGACAGTGAGCTCGCTGCGCCAACGACGTCGGAGAGCCGTTCCTGGTTCTTCAGATAAAGATGACTGACCTCGCTCCAGCGCCGGCTAAGCGGGGCGGACAGGCCCATAGCCTGAACAACCTCTGCGTTGCGGCGGCCGGAATCGGCCAGAAGCCGCTGCGCAACGAGTGTTTCAGACGCACGAGCCGCAGGTTTGCGGCCGATGATCTCCGCAGCCACCGTCAAAAGCACAACGGCGCATGCGCCGAGCGTTGCCAGCACGCCAAGCGCAGGGTGCAGCAGATAGATGACCACCATATAAAATGGTATCCAGGGAGCGTCGAATAAGACTGTCGGCCCCAGTCCGGAAAGAAAGCCACGTAGCTGGTCCAGATCACGAAGCGGATGTACCCGGTTCGCATCCGGCCCGGCAACGAGGGGCAGGGAAAGCGAGGCTGCGAACGCCTTTTGCTGCAGATTTCTATGCAGGCGGCTGCCGATGCGGACCAACAGGCGAAGCCTCACGAAATCGAGGAGCCCGTAGGCCGCGTAAAGTCCCAGCATCCCGACTGTAAATCCGACAAGAGTCGGCACGCTCTGCGAAGGCAGCACGCGATCGTAGACCTGGAGCATGTAGACGGAGCCGGTCAAGGCGAGGATATTTATCAATGCGGAGAAAACGCCTACGCCAACGAGGCCGTGCACACAGCCGAACATCGCGGATCGTAGATCGAGCGAGCGCCCTTTGGTTGACTTCATGATATGCGCTCTTTGACGCGAAATTGCCGCGCAATCTCGTCGGTTCTTTCGATGAGGGACAAACTTTAACCTTCCGGGAAGCAGCAGCTCCGCCCTTCGCTGCTGGAACATTACGAATTGCTTACATATGTGCCTTCTTTGATTAAAATGTAGCAAAATCGTGACGCCAGGCTGAGAATTCGGCAACTGGCTCGCCAGGCTGGGGATAACCGGGTCTGGTAAGGAGATATTCCTAATCATGACACAGCGCAGAAGCTTATGGTCATCTTTGTAGCATCAAGGCGTCGAAGCGTCTGGGGACGGATGGGTTTTGATTTTGTCGATCGAGAGTTAAACGGTTTTGAGATACACTTCATCGGAACGCAATTGTCGGCCACCAACGCCGGCTAAAACGGGGAGGCGAGTGTCGTGAGCGAAGAGATCAATGTTGCCGACGCCTACGGCAGGGGCCGCAGCACCTTCATGGGATTGCAGCTGCTGGTCTCGCCCGGTGCGCTTGTTCCTCGGCCGGAAACGGAACTGCTCGGCAACGCCGCTCTCGATGTTCTGAGCCAACTGAACTTGCCGGTGCCTCGCGTTGTCGACATGTGCTGTGGGGCGGGCAATCTGGCGTGCGCCATCGCGCACCACGCTCCCACCGCGCGCGTGTGGGCAAGCGATCTTACCGACGGATGCGTGGAGGTCGCGCGCCGCAACGTCACCCATCTTGATATGGAGGAGCGGGTAACGGTGCTTCAGGGCGACTTGTTCGGCGCCTTCTCCGGCTTGGAGCTTGACGGCACGATCGACGTGATCGTTTGCAACCCGCCCTATATTTCGGAAAAACGGCTCGAGGGCGATCGTTCGCATTTGGTCGAGCTCGAGCCGCGTGAAGCGTTCGCAGCCGGACCCTACGGTCTGAGCATCCATATGCGAGTGCTCAAGGACGCGCCGCGTTATTTGCGGCGCGGAGGCATCCTGCTTTTCGAGGTTGGGCTTGGCCAGGACCGGCAGGTCATGAGTTTGCTCGAGCGTTCCAAGGCTTATGAGAGTATCCGGGCAGTCACCAACCAGGCCGGCGAGGGCAGGGTGGTTGTGGGGCATACGAAGGCGCAGGCGTAAGCACCGCCGTCGCGACAGGCCTAGACGCGCTGTCGCAACCGGAAACGGTCGGGGACTTGAAACAGAGTTGCGCGAGATGTCGGCAAATCAGTTTCTCTTGCGCATGACATATTGCGCAATTCCCTCGATGGAATCGAGATTCTCGGGCAGCAGCTCGCTGTCTTCGACCGTGATGCCGAAGGTCTCCTCGATGAAGCCGATAACCTCGAGCACCCCCGTCGAGTCCACGATGCCTTGGTCGAGAAGCGAGGTGTCGCTCTCCAGGCTCTCTGGATCGGCTATATAGAAATTCGACGCCAGGAAAGCGCGAATTTGATCGCTGCAGGTATCGGTTCTATCCTTGGTAGACAACATTGATTTCGCCTCCGGTACAAAAAATGAATGCTGATCAACTTCGCCCTGATACCGACTCATGACAGGGCGGTTTTTTTGAGTTTGCCCGTGTCGGTCATCGGCAGACTGGGTACGATGACGATCGACTTTGGAACCATGAAGTTTTCCAGTCGTCTCTGGCACTCTTTCTGCAACTGCTTTTCACCGATCATGCTTCCTTGCTCCATCACGACAAATGCCTTCACTGCTTGTCCAAGCAACTCGTCCGGAACGCCGATGACCGCGGCTTCCCGTACGCCCGCAATCTCCATCAACACGTTTTCCACCTCCTTCGGCGCTATCTTCTCGCCCCGCGATTTTATGATCTCGTCGCCGCGACCGACAAAGTAGAGGTAGCCCTCGGCGTCCATCCGGCAGTAATCGCCGGTGTACAGGACCTGCTCGCCCGGCAGCGGTCCGGGCTTGAGCTTCCTGGCCGTCGCCTCCGGCTTGCCCCAGTAACCCTTCATCACCGTCGCTCCGCGGATGACGAGCTGGCCAACGACACCGTGGCCGACCCGCCTGTCATGCTCGTCGACAATCCACATTTCCGTATTGGGGATGGCGATCCCGACGCTCAACGGCTTTCGCTCGAGATCCTCCGGCGGCAGGTAGGTACAGCGCTTGCATTCGGTAAGGCCGTACATCGAATAGATACGGGCACGAGAAAATAGCTCCTGAAGCAGGAGAATGTGCTTGAGCGGCAGAGCGGCCGCAGTGTTCGTGACATAGCGAATACTCGAAAAATCCTGATCCCTGAGAGACTTGAGCTCCCCGAGTGCGGCGAAGATGGTCGGTACGCCGGGAAAGCCCGTCACCCTTTCTTGCTTGATCAGCCCAAGGATCTGCGCGGGGAAGGCGAACGAGCGTTCAAGCACCAGCCGGGCGCCCGCGCCGAATGCCATGATCATCTGGTACAGGCCGTAGTCGAAGGCGAGCGGCAGGACGTTGAGGATCACCTCGTCTTCAGCAAGCGCCAGGTATGAGGAAATCGAGGCGCACGCGGCAACCATGTTTCGGTGCGTCAGCATCACGCCCTTGGGCTCGCCCGTCGAGCCGGACGTATAAATGATTGCAGCAAGATCGATATCGATGCAGCGGCGCGCGGGCGGCGTGCTGCGGGCTCCCGCGACCGCAGTTTCCCAGCGCACAGCATGCGGCAGTTCTTGCAGGTCGTCGCGTTCGATCGGCCCGGAGACGATCATGCAGCGCAACGATGGGCAATTCCGCGCCGGCTCCCTGAAAATCGAATGCAGGTGGTTGTCGGTGATCAGTGCCGTCGGGCGGCAATCGTTGAGCAGATAACCAAGCTTGTCGCTTTTGGTGAGTGGATTGACGATGCACACCACGGCGTTGGCCTTGAGCACGGCCCAGAAAGCGACGACGGCCTCGACAGTGTTGTCGGCGAAGATCACCACCCGATCGCCGCGCGCGATTCCGGCCTGGCTCAAATGATGCGCTATGGCGTTCGAGCGCATATCGAGATCGCCGTAGGTGACACGTTGATTACCGCACACCAGGGCCACCTTCCCGCCGAGCCGGCTGGCAGAGTGGATGAGATAGTCGTGCAGGAGCGGTACGGCGCCATGCATCATGCGAGCACCTCTGCGCGATGCTCGCGGTCGATATCGACGCTGAGCTTGAGCGTGCGAGCTCCACTTGGTCGGCTCGCGATAAATTGCTCATGAAGAAGCTGCGTCGACAGCACCCCGACCAGCGCCATATTGTCGGAGTTGGACAGGTCGGCGCCGCCGGCGCTGGCCTGGCACTTGCTCAGGAGACGGGCAACCGACTTAGGATCGAAGACGTTTGCCTCGCGCAGCGCCGCCTCCGAAAGTGCTTCGCGAATATAGGCCGGAGCGCCATCGGCGACGAAGCAAAGCGCGTTGGGGGCCCGGTAGGGCTGCTTCTTGCGAGTGACGATTTCCGACGGCACAATCGGTTGCGCCACACGCTTCAGAACATGCTTTTCATCGAGCACGCGCAGCTTATAGGCGGCCGGAAGCGAATTCGCGAGCCTCACGAGTTCATGATCGAGGAATGGGAAGCGCCCCTCGACGGAATGGGCCAAGAGCATCCTGTCCCCTTGCGATGAAAGCAGGTATCCCGACATCAGCGTCTGGATCTCGATATGCTGGTCCTGCGCAAGGGAGCCCCATCGCGAAAACTCCGCCGGCAGGCGGGCAAGCAGCTCGGACACGGCGTTGCGGCGCTCCGTTTGGGCCCGCATGTCTGCCGAAAACAGCCGCTTGATAGCGCTCGTGGTACGCCAGCGCGTGCCATGCGCAAAACCAGGCGCGTCATGGGCGTGGATGTCGCGCCCGAAGAACTGGCGTGCCATCGCCTGCCGTTGCACCGGCGAGCGGCTGAGATAGGGATAGAGGCGCTCCAGCAGCCGGGAGCGTCGCGTCGAGGCGGGCTGGCGTCCCCAGAAACGGCGGACCTTGCCCTCGCGGAACAGATCGTAGCCGGCGAACATTTCGTCGGCCCCTTCGCCGGTCAGCACGACCTTGATGCCATGCTGACGCACCAGTCTCGATAGCAGGAACAGCGGCGCCGGCGCGGTCCTGAGGATTGGCCGCTCGGTGTGGTAGATCACCTCAGGGAAGATGCCAGCGATATCGCTGCGCGAAACAACCACCTCATGGTGCTCGCTTCCCGCGACGCCGGCAACCAGGCGCTGGAAATGAGTCTCGTCATACTCGGCGTCGGCAAAACGCAGGGAGAAAGTCTGGAAGCGTCCGCCGGCGAAGCGTCTTCCAAGCGCGGCGACCAGCGAGCTGTCGAGCCCGCCGGACAAATAGCAGCCGACCGGCACGTCGGCGCGTACTATCCTGAGCGCCGTAGCGGCTTCCAGGGCGCCGCGCACTTCCTCCACCGCGTCATCAAGTGAACCGGCGAATTCGTCATCGCCGGGTCCGTCAACCTCTGGATAGCTTGGCTTCCAAAAAGCCCGCTCGCGAACGATGCCACTGTCATAAATGCGAATGTGCCCTGGAGTGAGTTCGCTTACTCCTCCAAACACGCCTTGTGGCGGCACGACGGTCCAGAGCGTGAAAGTCTGATCGATGCCGGCTGGATCGAAGGCGCGGGGTATATCCGCATCGGCCGCGAAAATGGCCTTCACCTCGCTGGCGAAGTAAAGCCGTCCGCCGTGCTCGCAAAAATGCAGCGGACAGATGCCGAACCGATCCCGCGACAGGACGAGTCGACCCGCCACGGAGTCCCAAATGGCGACTGCCCATTGCCCATTCATCCGCTCGAAGGCGGCCTCGCCCCAGGCATGATAGGCATGGACGATGACCTCCGTGTCGCTGCGTGTGCGGAAGCGATAACCGAGCGCGACCAGGTCTTGTCGCAGCTCGATGTAATTGAAGATTTCGCCATTAAAGACGATCCACATTGTGTCGCCCGCGCCAGCGAGTGGCTGCTGGCCACTGGCGAGATCGATGACGGACAGACGGGCATGCGCCAATCCCGCACGTTTGTCCCGGTAAAGACCACGCTCGTCCGGGCCGCGATGCGCCAGTGTGCCTACCATGCGCATCAGCGCATCACGGGAAGGGGGCGCCGCGGCGGCGCTCAGCGACACAATTCCGGCGATGCCGCACATCGCCTAGCCCTCGCCCATTGAAGAGGACACCAACGGCCGCGCGTGAAGATAGCGTGCGGCGCGCCGTTTGCTGTCGATATCCTTGAAAACTTTCTGAACCTGCACCACGGTGAGACCGGTGGCCTCGGCGACGTCTTCGCTAGCGATCCCGTGGTTTAACCCGTAGAGGCACAAATCCATCAGATAATAAGGCAGTGCGAAGTAGAACTCCTCCTGGCTCTGCGCCATCGAGAAGGTGTCCGTGGTGGGCGGTCTGCGCCGGACCTCTTCCTCCACCCCAAGATATTCGGCCAACTGGTAGACCTGGGTCTTGTAGAGGTGAACGATTGGCATCAGGTCGGCGATTCCGTCGCCCTGCTTGACGAAGAAGCCCTGGTCGTATTCCAGGCGGTTCGGCGTGCCCGCTACCGCGTAGTTGAGGCGGTCGGCATGATAGTACTCGGTCATCTTGCGCAGGCGCTGCTTGTAATTGGTTGCGGCGACGATCTGCAGATAGGCTGCCGACGGCAGACGCACCGTGTCGGTCCTGCCCTCAGGGTCGTGAACCGTGAGGCGCGTGATGTTGAGACCATTGCTCTCGAGAACTGAGGCCAGCACCAGCTTGCATTTCCAGCCGTCCCCATAGTCGGGAACGACAGTCTGGATTGCCTCGGTCTGCCGACAATAGGCGCCGATCGCTTCGAGGGCCGGTGTTATGTCCTCCAGGATCGCATCGATGCCAAGCTGTGCGGCGACAGTGCGGCCAAGCCTTAGCGAGTCACCGGAGGAGTGGCGCTCCGGCATGAATATTCCGAGGACCTTGTCTTTCCCAAAGGCGCGAACACACAACGCCGCGACGACGGAGCTGTCGATGCCGCCTGAGAGGCCGACAACCGCGCCTCGACGTCGCAGCGTGCCAAGGACCTGCTGGCGCAGGATCTGGACGATGCGATCGACCTCCGCAGCAGCGTCGAGCACAAGCGCGTCCTTGCTGAATGTTGAGATCAGGTCGATAGCTTGTACTCCAGTTTGCGAGACTCGGTTGGCGAATAGGTTTGCGCCACCGCTTTCTCGATAAGCGGGCGGTTGGTGGCGAGGTGAGGTTCTACGACCAGATCGATGTGGCTGCCGACGATCGGAATCACGTCCAGATGTCCGAAAGCGCGATCCCAGCCGATGGCCAGAGGCATTCCGGGTCGAGCACAGCGGAACAGGGTGCCTGTGATCGGCAGCGCCGGCTTTGGCTCGGCCACCCACTGGAAGAAGGCTCGCGCGCGCAAAACCTCTTGCAGTTCCAGTTTGGTTCTAAAACTCGTCGCGTTGAACTGTCCCTGAGCGAAACGATCGAGAAACCGGACCAGTTGCGCCTCGCGCCGCATTGCCACGGCGACTTTCGCGAGGGCCCGGCAAGCCATCCGATAAGCGGATACGCGGTTGGTTCGGATTCGATTGAATGTGCGCGTAAACGTCTCCCAGCGAGCGCTTCGCTCGCCGACGAGACTGGTGTCGAGAATGCCAAGGAACCTTACGGTCCGCCCCGCGGCCAGCAGCCGCGCCGCAACTTCGAAAGCGACAGCACCGCCGAGCGAATGACCGAGAAGTCGTATATGACCCGCGGGTTGAGCGCGGCGGATCTGCTCGACGGCGGCATCGGCCATGTCGGAGAGGCTGTTTTGCCCGCGCAGGATCATGGTCAGGGCTGGGTACCTGATCGGGGCAACGCGGGTGATCTTGCCCATCGCTGCTGCAAAGGCAGCAAGGCTCGGGCCGTAGCCGACGGATCCCGGGAACAGAAAAAGAATTGGAGGATCATGCTTCTGGGCGCGCGCGCTTTGGTCGCCTGCCTGTGCAGACTCGACCGCCTTGACCATCTCGTCCAGGCTCATTCCAACGGTGAACGCCTCAAGGCCGAGTTCCTGCCCGATGGCGCTTTCGATTTCCATGACGCAGTGCAGCAGCTTCAGCGAGTCTCCTCCGGCGTCATCCCAGCGTCCCGCCGCTACGCGCGTATTGAGGATGCTGGTCCACGCCCGCTGGACGATCTGCTGCGCCGTCAGCTTGCCTCGCGGCTCGAGCGGACGCGCCGTCGCTGCCGTCCCTCTGGCTGAAAGATCCATCTCTGCAAGTGTCGAGATGTCCACCTTGCCGCTTGGCAGACGCGGGATCTCGGCGATCGTGTGTAACCGCAAGGGACGCAGCGGCGGTGGCAGATTGGTCCTCACAAGCTGGCGAAGCTCGTCCGAAAAGCTCGCTTCGGCCGAGCGCCGAGGAACGGCAAAGGCGACAAGCTCATTGGCCGCAGTCACGATTGCCACGGCATCCGCAACAGCAGGCGCGCAACGCAGCACCCGTTCGAGTTCGGCTGGCTCGACGCGTCGACCGTTGATCTTTACCTGCCGTCCCTTGCGACCGACGATGTGCAGTAAGCCTTGATTATCAAGTCGGACGAGGTCACCTGTCGCGAAAATCCGAAGGCCTGGATCGTCCGGGTCTGATGTCGCCGGCACAACCGCCCCGTCCTCCCAATGGCCAAGCAAGACATACGGGCTCCTGATCAGAAGCTCTCCGCTGCGGCCCGATTGAACGCAGCGGCCCGCTTCGTCGACAATTGCGAAGGTGATTCCAGGCAGCAGCCAACCAACTGGAACCGAATCTCCATGCTCCGGCCAGTCTCGCGGCAAGAACCATTGTGAGCCGGTGGTCTCGGTTGACGAGTAACCGATCTGGATGAGGCACGTATCGGAGACGGCCTTGCGCAGCAGTGCGATGTCGGTCCAGGGCACCTTCTCGCCACCGATCCGGGCGACTCTAAGCGAATGGAACGCTTCAGCAGGTCCGTCGGCCATGAGCGCGCGAAGCAGCGCCGGCACCAGATAGGTGATTGTCACGCCTTCGGATCGCACCAGGCGCTGAACGGCGCGCAAGCCGACCGCTTCGACTTCGACCAGATGCAAAGTGGCTCCGGTGAGAAGGGCTGCAAGAATCTCCCGGTACCCGGCGATTGTGGCGGGTCCGGTCAATGGCAGGAAAACATCATCCGAGTTGATGTGGCATGCATCGACATATTGCTGGACCCGGCACAGCAAGCTGCGCTGGCTGTTAACGATGCCTTTGGGGCGGCCTGTGCTCCCTGACGTATAAAGCACGATGGCGGGCGCATCGACCGAGACGGGGTAGGGCTGAGGCACTTGTACCGATTGCGAGGCCGCACTGGTGGGCACATCGATCCAACTGACCTGGTGAGGCAAACCGGCGGGTCGGACATTGCCCTCGCCCAGGATGGCCGAGAGCCGCGCCCCCGCCACGATTTCTAGGATCCGCGAGCTGGGATCTCGCGCGTTGAGTGGCACCGAAAGTCGCCCAGCCGTCATGCTTGCCAGCATGGCGATGGGATACCAGGCCGAGTTGGCCTGAAGAATCCCTATCGCCTGTCCGTCTGGGACGGCGGCAGCGATCTGGTAGGACAGCGTCTCAACTGACCGGAGAAGCTGGGAATAAGTCAGACGATTGGCGCCGTCGCTGATTGCAAGCTTGTCGGGGTACTGGCGGACCATATTTCTCAGGTGATCGAATACGGCAACGTTGGTAAAATCGGTGCCCAATCCTTGAAATGGGCGCAGTACCGGACCACCCTGATCCAGTGCGTATTGTGGAACACTTGACCATTTATTGGAGGTCGTTGTCTGACAATCCACCGCTAGATCCTGATCCGCGACTTCTGATCCCAAATATGCCGAAGACATGAGTTGCCCACGCTAAGATTAGGATCACTTATCGCCTCCCGCCCCAATCTTTTCATCGATCATTCTGATGATGCCCCGATCTTCGCCCAAGGACGCTTGGTTAGTCACTTCGCCTGTTTCGCAAGCCGCCGGCAGAGCCAATCATGCCGGGCTCGCGTGGTGCGCATGACGCGGCGAGCACCGGCGTTCGTGCCAGGTTGGCAACGCTGCTGCACATATGCCAAGGTGGATCGAAGACGGAATCGCCGCTATTCAGGCAGATTGCCTATTCTGTGGTTCTCCCGGGCGATACCGGCAATGGTTCAGTATCGGAGTAGCTGCCGGCGACAAAACAATATGCATAGATCTGTCCCCGATTTTCGTCAGTCACGCGGATCCAGTCTTTTTCCCACTTTCGGAAGGTAATATGTCCATCGGTCACCATGGCCGCAGCCTTGAACGGACTCGGCGCGTTGACGACGCGCACCGAGATCACATCGTCGCCGTCCATACGCTCGACGAGATACGTCTGCATGAAAGCCTCCCGCGAAACCACCCGCACTTTAACGCCGGCTAATAGATTCGGTTGCAACGTGCTTGGCGAAACTTGGGGTGGACACGTTCCATACCTGCAGGCACCTTCGCACTCGGCGTCGGCCGCGATGGTCTCGCCTGTCGGCAACGGTTCGCGCGCCCTGAGCGTCGAGACCAAAAGAAGCTCAAGACAGCTCAGCGGGCTGAGATATCGGCCGGATGGCTGAGCGCGCAGCCTGCGCGCCGCCCAGACCGGCACCATCGCCGCGCCGATTTCGGACGTCACCAACCCCTTTTTCGCCGAGTTCGTACGCGGACTGGAGACGCAGCCCACCAGCGCGCCGAGCGCTATAATATTCTGCTGTTCAACACCGAGGAGAAACACGGCACGCGAAGCGCGCGAGATCGACCGGGTGCTGGAGCGCCGCATCGACGGCATCGTCATGGCACCGGCGGCGGCAACGAGGAGTTGCTCGCCGACCTCGCCGAGAGCGGACTGTCACTCGTCTTCGGCCACCGCAGGCTGAAGGGCGTGCTGGAACGTCAGTCGCATTTGGCCAGGAAGCGCCCGACGGCGGCGAGGCAGTCGTGCTTTTCCTCGACATGCGGCATGTGGCTGGAATTCGGGAAGACCAAACCTTCGACGTGCGGGATAAGATCCAGAAAGGGCTGGACGCAGGCCTCGGTCGCTTCGTCGTAGAAGCCGCGGAAAACCAGGGTCGGCGCCTCGATCTGATGCAGGCGGTCGACGATGGTCCAGTTCCGCATCGTGCCGATGACGTGGAACTCATTGGGACCATTCATGGTGTGATAGACGGTCGGATCTTCCTCGATTGCCGCAAATGTCCGGGCGACCTCTGGCGGCATCGGAACGACGCGACAGACATGGCGGTCGTAGAAAGCCTTCGTCGCCGCAACATATTCCGGATGATCGGTGGTTCCTGCCGCTTCGTGCCGGTCGAGCGCGCTTTGTACATCGACTGGCAGCCCGGCGCGCAATTGCCGGGCTCCTTCCACCCACAGCACCATCGAGGCCAGCGAATTGGCCAGGATCAATGCCTTGAGCCCCTCCGGGCGGCGCACCGCGTGCTCGGCCGAAAGTATGCCGCCCCAGGATTGGCCCAGCAGGGCGTAGCGGCTGGCAATGCCGAGATGGGCGAGCAGCGCATCGAGTTCGCCCAGGAAGAAATCGACGGTCCAGAAGTCACCGCCCTTATCCGGCAGATGGGTCGATTTGCCATTGCCGATCTGGTCGTAGTGGATGACGGCTCGTCCGGTTTCGGCAAGCTCCTTGAATGAATCCACATAGTCGTGCGTGCAGCCCGGTCCACCATGAGCGACGATCAGGGGCAGCTTGCCCGAGGTGAGGTCTCCGGTCACTCGGTACCAGGTGCGATAGCCCTGGCATTGGCTAAATCCTTCGGTGATCGCATGCGCCGTCACAATCAAAGCTCCGCATCATGGCGCGGCAGGAGCCGAAGTGTGGACCCCTCCCAAGCCTTGTTTTGCGGCCGACGGTACTAAGCGGCCCGGCGCATTTACAGCTAGCACTATTTATAGGTTTGCCGGTTATGAGTTTGCCCGAGGCAAGGCCGATCGCCCGCAGGTCGAGAGCCTCAATGCTCCGGTTCAAGCAGCCGGTAATGGGCGGCGAGCGCGATGGCATGGAAGCGGTTGCGCGCGCCAAGCTTTCGCGTCGCCGCGTTGAGGTGCAGCGTTGCGGTAGGCACCGCGCGGCCAATCTCGCGCGCGACCTGCTTGGCCGTCAGTCCGGCAGCGGCCAGGCGCAGGCACTGGCGTTCGCGCGACGTCAGATGGACATGTTGGCAGGTGCGGATTCCAGCATCGAAACCGGCATAGACGGAATCATGCAGCAGATGACCCAGATCGCCGATCTCGGCGATGAAGGGTCTGGCTTCGGCCTCGAACCCGGCCTCCGGATCGGCACGGATAGCGGTGAAGGTGGCGAGATCGCCGCCGGCAAGGCGAATGGGTACGGTGACGCCGCAGGTCATCCTCGTGTCAAGCAGATAGCTGACCACAGGATCGTGCTTGGACTGAAGCACACGCTGCATGACGTTGCTCTGAACGCCGTTGTGCGACCAGAGAAACGGTCTCGATACCGCGAGCGCGGCCTCCTGCACCGGGTCGAGCTGATAATATCCGCCCTTGCACCAGAGATCCTGCATGTCGCGCGGCACGTTGCGCAGAGCCATCAGCGAGGGCGTGATAAGCTCGCCCTTGTGGCTGACCGGCACCGGCGTATAGTCGTAGATGAATGCGGTGAAACCGATGGGCTCCAGCACCTCCGTCGCCATCGCCATGGCAGCGTCGATGCTCATTCCAGTTCGGAACCGGCTCTCTAGATCGCCTGGAAGGCTTTGCATCCGGCAAGCTTACCCGCTGATGATTGCTTGTCAAATAGCCATGTCGGGCGACTGCTCAACAAATAGGCGGGAATAAGCCTGTCCGACCCTATCTATCTTAATAGCTATCCCGTCCGGCTTCGCTCGCCGTAGTCTTTTGCGATTGGGCGAAGTAGCGAACGCCGTTCGCAAACCCAGCACTGTTTTCAGCCGCGCGGTGGTCGATCGACCGGATTCAGCGCGGCAAAAGCCGACACGCCTCCATGAGGGAACAAATATGCGACCCCAAAAAGCATTTGCAGCGTTGATACCCGGGCTGGCTCTGCTCGGCGTGACGATGATGTCGCCGGCAAGCGGTGCCTTGGCCGCCGAGGGCAAGCCAGGCGGCACGCTCCGATTGCTGGCCAATGCCGCGGCAGGCACCGCCGATCCGCACATCAATTACACGCTGCAGTATTTCCAGATCAATTATGTCCTCTACGATGGCCTGGTGACCTACAGGAAGGCCGGAGACAAGACCGGCTTCGAGGTCGTCGCGGACCTGGCGGAAAGCCTCCCGCAGGTCGAGAACGGCGGCAAGACCTATGTCTTCAAGCTGCGCAAGGGCATCAAGTTCGCCGATGGCTCGGACGTCACGACCAAAGACGTGGTCGCTTCGTTCCAGCGCATCTTCAAGATCAGCGGGCCGACGGCCGGGACCTTCTACAAAGGCATCATCGGCGCGGATGCATGCTTGAGGGCGCCCGCGACATGCTCCCTCGAAGGTGGCCTGTCTGTCGACGATGCGGCCGGAACCATTACCTTCAACTTGGTCCAGCCGGATGCCGAGTTCCTGCAGAAGCTTGCCGTTCCACACGCGTCGATCCTGCCGGCGAGCGCGCCGCTCAAGGACGCCGGCACCGATCCGATTCCGGGCACCGGACCCTATATGATCGCCAGCTACGACCCCAACAAGCTGATGAAGATTGTGCGCAACCCTCACTTCAAGGAATGGAGCAAGGAAGCGCAGCCGGCCGGATATCCGGACGAGATCGACTATGAATTCGGCCTTACCGACGAGGCGGCGGTGACGGCGGTCGAGAATGGCCAGGCGGACTGGATGTTCGATCCGCCGCCGTCCGACCGTCTCGCCGAACTCGGCACCAAATATGCCAAGCAGGTCACGGTTCACCCGCTGACGGCGATGTGGTACGCGCCGATGAACACCAATCTGGCGCCGTTCAACGACATCCGCGTTCGCCAGGCGGTGAACTTCGCCATCGACCGCGCCGCGATCGTCAAGCTTTTCGGCGGCAGCAATCTGGCGCAGCCGGCCTGTCAAATCCTGCCGCCGGGCTTCCCGTCATTCGCAGCCTATTGCCCGTTCACCGCCAATCCGGGTGAGAAGTGGTCCGCGCCGGATATGGATAAGGCCAAGCAATTGGTTGCTGAATCGGGAACCGCAGGTCAGGAGGTGACGATCATCACCGAGGACACCACTGTCTCCAAGGCGATCGGCGTCTATCTGCAGGACGTGCTCAACCAGCTTGGCTACAAGACGTCGGTCAAGCCGATTTCGCAGAACATCCAGTTCACCTACATCCAGAACACCAACAACAAGGTGCAGATTTCGATCTCGCAATGGTTCCAGGATTACCCGGCGCCATCGAATTTCCTGCAGGTCTTGTTCAGCTGTGCCTCGTTTACGCCAGGTTCCGACGCCTCGGTCAATATTTCGGGGTTCTGCGACAAGTCGATCGACGCATCGATGGACGAGGCAGAGGCAGCCACCATCGCCGATCCGGCCAAGGGCGCGACACTCTGGACCGCCATCGACAAGGCGGTGACGGACAAGGCGCCGGTCGCCGTCCTGTTCACGCCGAAGCGGGTCGATGTCATCTCGTCCAGGCTGAAGAACTTCACCTTCAGCCCACAATTCTACTGGATCGTCAGCCAGTCTTGGGTGGAATAATCTCCCGGAGCCAATGCGACGGAGCGCCGCCGGCTCTCCGTCGCATTTCCTTTTCCGGCGGATCAGCGCATCTTTCAGGCCGAGATTTTTCCTAGGCAATCCTGTTCATGGTCAATGTCATTGCGGATCAGCCCGCCATCTCGGTTCGCCGGGTCACCGATGGCCCGTGGCGCACGGCATGGCGCAAGCTGAAAGGCGATCGTTCGGCAATATCGGCATTCGCCGTGCTCGTCGTCGTCGTGATCGCCTCGCTCGCGGCGCCGCTTTATGCGCGGTACGTCTCCGGCACCGATCCATTTGTGACCAATCTCAATGGCGAGGTCGTCGTCGATGGGGTGACCCAGCCGGTGCTGCAGCCCTCCACAGAAGGCCTTGGCCTCGGCATGACGCCGATCGGGCCGACGTGGCGCATCGGTCCCTACCTGCTCGGAGCCGACAACCAGGGCCGCGACGTCGCGGCGCGGCTGCTTTACGGCGGACGGGATTCGCTGTTGATCTCGGGTGCTGCAGCCGCGCTGTGCCTCGTCCTCGCGACGTTTCTGGGGGTCGTCTCCGGGTTCTTCGGTGGCATCGTCGACATCGGCCTGTCGCGCATTCTCGACGTGCTCTGGGCCTTCCCGATCTTCCTGCTGGCGATCTCGCTGTCGATCGTGCTGATTGCGCAGAGTATCCAGATCGGTCCATTCGAAATCCGCTCCGGCAGCCTGTGGCTACCGGTCTTCATCATCGGCATCGTCTATGTGCCCTATGTGGCGCGGCCGATCCGTGGCCATGTCCTGACCTTGATGCATGCCGAATTCGTGACCGCTGCGATCGGCCTGGGCGCGTCGCCCTGGCGCATCCTTTTGCGCGACATCATGCCCAATGTGGTGACCCGGATCATCGTTTTCGTGCCGTTGATCCTGGCGCTCAACATGATGACGGAATCCTCGCTGTCGTTCCTGTCGATCGGCGTGCAGCCGCCGGATGCCAGCTGGGGCACCATCATCCAGGACGGCCAGGGCCTGCTCTATTCGCGGCCGGTCGTTGCACTGGCGCCGGGGCTGGCCATCGTCATCACGGTCCTGGCCCTCAACATTCTGGGCGACAGCGTACGCGACGCGCTCGATCCGAAATCCTCGCCGAGGGGCGTCTAGTGGTTGCCGCGCTCGGCTTCCGGCTTGGCCAGATGGTGCTGGTCATGTTCGGCATAAGTGTCGTTGCTTTCCTGATTTTCTTTGCGACGCCGGGCGCCGATCCGTCGGCGCGCATTGCCGGCCGCAATGCCTCGCAAGAGACGTTGATCCAGGTGCGCCACGATTTCGGTCTCGACCGGCCATTGCCTGTGCAATATGGGCTGATGATGAACCGGCTTTTTGTCAGCCGTGATCTCACCTCCTTCGTCAATCGCGGGCAGCGCGTCATCCCGACCGTGATAAGCGCCATTCCGGTGACGCTGTCGCTGGTCGGCGGCGCGGCAGTGCTGTGGGTGCTGGGTGGACTGATTGTCGGGGTGATCGCAGGCGCAACGCGCGGTACATTCGTTGATCGCGCGCTGATGATCCTGAGCCTGGTCGGCGTGTCGATCCCGGTCTTCTGGCTGGGCGAGGTCGCCAACCTGCTGACACAAAGCCGCTGGCACGACAGCTGGCTGTTTTCCTGGGTTCCTCCGCTCGGCTACATCCCCCTGACCGAGAATCCCTGGGGCTGGTTCAAGGCGCTCGTCATTCCGTGGTTCACGCTGGCAACCCTCTATGTCGGCCTCTATGGACGGGTGCTGCGCGCAAGCCTGATCGAGATGATGCAGGAGGATTTCATCCGCACCGCCCGGGCCAAGGGGATCGGCGAGCGCCGGGTGTTGCTGCATCATGGCCTCAGGACCTCGCTGGTCGCGTTCGTTACCATGTTCGGCCTCGATTTTGGTGCCCTGGTCGGCGGCGGCGCACTGTTGACCGAAGTGGTCTTCGGATTGCAAGGTGTCGGGAAACTGACCTATGAGGCACTGCAGACCCTCGATCTGCCGATGATCCTGGCCACGGTGATCTACGCCGCCTTCTTCGTGGTGATGGCAAACTTCATCGTCGACGTCGTCTTCGTCATCATCGACCCGAGGGCACGCAATGTCGGCTGATGCTCCTCTTCTGGTGGTCAAGGACCTCACCGTCTCCTTCCGCAGCGACGAGGGCCTGGTGCGGGCGGTGGGAGGCGTCTCGTTTACCGTCGAGCAGCGCGAGATCATCGGGGTGGTCGGCGAATCCGGTTCGGGCAAAAGCCAGACCTTGCTCGCCATCATGGGGCTGATCGACAGCCCCAACGCTATCGTCTCCGGTTCCATCCGTTTCATGGGACAGGAGCTGATCGGGCTCAGCCGGCGTGCGCTCGATGCCATTCGCGGCCGCCAGATCGCGATGATCTTCCAGGATCCGATGTCGGCGCTCACTCCTGTGCATACGATCGGCAACCAGATCGGCGAGCAGGTGCGCGCGCATGAAAAAGTGTCGGCGAAAGCCGCGCGGGCGCGGGCCGTGCAATTGCTGGATGCGGTCGGCATCGCAAATCCGGATCGGGTCGTCGACAGCTATCCGCACCAGCTTTCCGGCGGCATGCGCCAGCGCGCGGTGATTGCCATGGCACTCTCCTGCAACCCGGCGCTGCTCGTCGCGGATGAACCGACCACAGCCCTCGATGTTACCGTGCAGGCGCAGATCCTCGAGCTGATCGGACGATTGCGCGACCAGTTCGGCTCGGCGGTGATCCTGGTCACGCATGATCTTGGCGTCGTTGCCGAAGTCGCGGACCGGGTGCTGGTGATGTATGGCGGACGCTTTGTCGAGGAGGGCGGCAAGAGCAGCGTGTTCCGGGCGCCGCTGCATCCCTACACATGGGGCTTGTTCGGCTCGATCCCGCCGATGGAGGGACCACGTCCGGCCCGGCTTGCCGCTATCCCGGGGATTCCGCCCTCGCTCTCCAACCTGCCGAAAGGCTGCGCCTTCGGCCCCCGGTGTGCCTTTCGCCACGACGCCTGTCTGGTCCAGCTGCCGATCATGCAAGGCGAGAGCCATCGCGCCGCCTGCGTGTTGCCGGAGTCCACGCGCAGACAATTCGCTGTCCAGAAGGCTGGCGGCGTGGAGATGCAACGATGAATGCCGTGCCGCGCCCGCTGCTTCGCGCCGGCGATCTGTCGAAACGTTATAGCGTCGGCCGCTCGATCTTCCCGGCACAGCGCCGGACCGTACATGCGGTCGATAAGGTGTCTCTCGACATCTGGCCCGGGGAAACGCTCGGCATCGTCGGTGAGTCCGGTTGCGGCAAATCCACGCTTGGCCGGTGTCTGGTGCGTCTGACCGAAATCAGCTCGGGGTCGCTGGAATTCGAGGGCCGCGACATCAGCGATGCCTCCCAGCGCCAGCTTCGTCCGTTGCGGCGGCAGATGCAGATGGTCTTTCAGGATCCCAGCGCTTCGCTCAATCCGCGCCGGCGGGTCGGCGATCTGCTGGCCGATCCATTCCGTATCCATGAACGCCTCTCGGCATCGGAAATGGCGGATCGCGTGGCCGACCTTCTGCGCCGGGTCGACTTGTCGCCCCAGCACGCATCGCGCTATCCGCACGAATTCTCCGGCGGCCAGCGCCAGCGTATCGGCATCGCCCGTGCGCTGGCGCTGCGGCCACGGCTGATCGTGGCCGACGAGCCGGTCTCGGCGCTCGACGTGTCGATCCAGGCGCAGATCGTCAATCTGCTCGCCGATCTGCGCGAGGAGTTCAACCTGACCTATGTGTTCATCGCCCACGACCTTTCCGTGGTGCGTCAGATCTCGAGCCGTGTGGCGGTAATGTATCTGGGATCGATCGTGGAGAGTGGGCCGACCGACGAGGTCTTTGCGACGCCCAGACACCATTACACCGCGGCGCTGCGTTCCGCCGTGCCGACACCCAGCATCGACCGGGCGCGGCGCGGGCGGTTGGTACTCAAGGGTGACCTGCCCAGCCCGATGAACCCACCTTCGGGATGCCGGTTCCACACCCGTTGTCCAGCCGCCACCTCCCTCTGCCGCAGCGAGCGTCCGCTTCTCCAAAGCATCGGCAATGGCCGCCTGGTTGCATGCCATCATCCAGCCGGCGGTTGAGGACAGACGTTTCTCGTTCAGCTGCATCATCTGATCACGACCGCTCGGGCCGGGATTTCATCACGGCACGTCGGCTTCAGAGAGATCAGGCGCCATCTGGACCCCGCACGATCCGGCCCTATGTTGCGCTTCGACGTGCGCGGCATGGGCACCGCGAGCCTAATACTAAAGTAACTGTTCTCGCGTTGCCGCGCGATGCTACGATTTGAGGGACGGGCATAGCCGGCCCTACAGCGCTGCGATTTTCCGCCGGAGAGGACGGAATATGGGAGGCCACTCTTCGTGCCGCAAGCAGGCAGCCGCCGACATGTTGCTCGGTTGTCGACCATAAGGGAGGAAGTCACCAATGAAGATATCGTACCTGGCCTTGGCCGCGCTTCTTGCAGCGACTGCGATGCCTGCCGCAGCCGCCGAGATTTCTGACGGCAAGGTCAAGATCGGCATTCTCAACGACCAGTCGGGCGTCTATGCCGATTTCGGCGGCAAGTGGTCGGTCGATGCCGCCAAGATGGCGGTCGAGGATTTCGGCGGCAAGGTACAAGGCGCGCCGATCGAGATCGTCAGCGCCGACCACCAGAACAAGCCGGACATCGCCTCCAACATTGCGCGGCAGTGGTATGATACCGAACAGGTCGATTCCATAATGGAACTGACCACCTCCTCGGTGGCGCTGGCCGTCCAGGGGATTTCCAAGGAAAAGAACAAAATCGACATCGTCACCGGCGCCGCGACCACCGAGCTGACCGGCAAACAATGCTCGCCCTATGGCTTCCACTGGGCCTATGACACGCATTCGCAGGCGGTAGGAACCGGTGGCGCTCTTGTCCAGCAAGGCGGCGACAGCTGGTTCTTCGTCACCGTCGATTATGCATTCGGCTATTCGCTCAAGGAGCAGACCGCCAAGTTCGTCGAGAGCCATGGCGGCAAGGTGGTTGGCGAGGTGCGCTACCCGCTCGGCTCGACCGATTATTCATCCTTCCTGCTGCAGGCGCAATCGTCGGGCGCCAAGGTCGTCGGGCTGGCGAACGCCGGCCTCGACACCTCCAACTCGATCAAGCAGGCGGCCGAGTTCGGTATCGTGCAGGGCGGTCAGCGGCTTGCAGCGCTTCTGTTCACGCTGGCCGAGGTGCATGGGCTCGGCCTCGAGGCAGCGCAAGGCGTGGTGCTGACCGAAGGCTTCTACTGGGATCGCGATGACAAGAGCCGCGAGTTCGCCCAGCAGTTTTTCAAGCGCACCAACCGCATGCCGAACATGATCCAGGTCGCCACCTACTCGGCAGTGACGCAGTATCTGAAGGCGATCGACAAGGCCGGCACCGACGCGACTGAAGCCGTCGCCAAGGAATTGCATTCGATGCCGGTGAACGACGTCTTTACGGCGAACGGCAAAGTGCAGTCCGACGGCAACATGGTCCACGATATGTATCTTTATCAGGTCAAGTCGCCGAGCGAGAGCACCAAGGAATGGGACTATTACAAACCCCTTGCCACGATCCCCGGTAACGAGGCGTTCCTGAGCCCCAAGGAAAGCGGCTGTCCTACGGCCAGCGAGTGATTGGCGGGCCGATGGCGCCGCCCGAACCGAATGGGCCGCGGGTGGTGCTTTCCGCCCGGGGCCTGCGGCGCGACTTCGCCGGTTTCGTCGCGGTCAGGAATGTCGATCTCGACCTCTACCATGGCAACATCCACGCGCTGATCGGGCCCAACGGCGCCGGCAAGACCACCGTCTTCAACCTGCTTACCAAGTTCCTGCCGCCGACGAGCGGCAGGATCGAACTGCTCGGCCACGACATCACCCGCACGTCGCCGGCCAAGGTCGCGCGGATGGGCTTGGTGCGCTCGTTCCAGATATCGGCGGTGTTTCCGCATCTCAGCGTGCTCGACAATGTGCGCGTTGCATTGCAGCGGCCGGGCGGGCTCAGCGTTCAGTTCTGGCGCTCGCTGGCAGCGCTCGATCGATTGACGCCGCGCGCCGAGGAGCTTTTGCGGTCTGTCGGCCTCGACGATGCCAAGAACAGGCCCGCCGCCGATCTCTCCTATGGCAGGAAACGCGTGCTCGAGATCGCCACGACGCTGGCCCTCGATCCGAAAGTGCTGCTGCTCGACGAACCGATGGCCGGCATGGGGCAAGAGGATGTGCGCACGGTTTCAGACATCATCCGCTCGGTCGCCAGGGATCGCGCCGTGCTGATGGTCGAGCACAATCTGACTGTTGTAGCCGATCTTTGCGACTGGATAACCGTGATGCAGCGCGGCGAAATCCTTGCCGCCGGCGACTATGCCACGGTCAGTCGCGACGAACGGGTGAGGATCGCCTATATGGGCACCGCCGATGAGTGACGCCGCGCCTCTTCTTGCAGTCCGCGGCCTCAACGCCTGGTATGGCGAAAGCCACGCGCTTCACGGCGTCGATCTGGAGGTCTTTCCAGGTGAAACGGTGACATTGCTGGGCCGCAACGGCGTCGGCAAGACCACGACATTGCGCGCCATCATCGGGCTGATCCGCCAGCGGACCGGCCAGATCGCTTTCGACGGCAAGGATCTGATGCCCCTGCCACTGCACCGGACGGCGCATCAAGGCATTGGCCTGGTGCCGGAGGAACGCGGCATCTTCGCGACGCTGACCGTGGACGAGAATCTGGTCCTGCCGCCGATCGTAGCCGAGGGCGGCATGAGCGTGGAGGAAATATTCGATCTCTTCCCCAATCTGAAGGAGCGCCGCAACAGCCCCGGCACCAGGCTGTCGGGCGGCGAACAGCAGATGCTGGCGATCGCGCGCATGCTGCGGACCGGCGTGAAAATGCTGCTTCTCGATGAACCGACCGAGGGACTGGCTCCCGTTATCGTGCAGCGCATCGGCGATCTGCTGGCGACGATGAAAAAGCGCGGCATGACAATCCTGCTGGTCGAGCAGAATTTCCGCTTTGCCAGCCGTGTCACCGATCGTTTCTATCTGATGGAGCACGGCAAGGTAGTGTCGGGCTTTCCGGTCGGCGAACTGCCTGACCGCATGACGCTGCTGCATGAAGTGCTGGGTGTATGATGGCGCCATGACGATGATCTTCGGAATACCCGTTCAGGCATTCCTCGGCCAATTGCTGGTCGGCCTCATCAACGGCTCTTTCTACGCCATGTTGAGCCTCGGCCTGGCTGTCATATTCGGCCTGTTGCGCGTCATCAATTTCGCTCACGGCGCGCTCTATATGCTCGGCGCCTTCATCGGCTATCTGCTGCTCACCCGGTTCGGCATCGGCTATTGGCCGGCTCTGATCCTGTCGCCGCTGATCGTCGGCGGCTTCGGTGTCGTGGTCGAGCGCCTGGCGCTGTCGCGGCTTTACGATATCGACCCGCTTTACGGTCTACTTTTCACCTTTGGCCTCGCGCTCGTGCTCGAAGGCGTGTTCCGGTACTACTATGGGGTATCGGGAAGTCCTTATTCCGTGCCGCCGCTGCTCTCCGGCGGCACCAATCTCGGCTTCATGTTCCTGCCAAATTACCGCGGCTGGGTGGTGGTCGCCTCGATGATCGTCTGTTTCGGCACCTGGGTGCTGATCGAGAAGACCAAGCTGGGCTCCTATCTGCGCGCGGCAACGGAGAACCCCCGCCTGGTCCAGGCTTTCGGCGTCAACGTGCCGTTGCTGCTGACCCTTACCTACGGCCTCGGCTGCGCTCTTGCCGGTCTCGCCGGCGTTCTCGCCGCGCCGATCTATCAGGTAAGCCCGCTGATGGGATCTGATCTCATCATCGTCGTGTTCGCTGTTGTCGTGGTCGGCGGCATGGGATCGATCCTCGGGGCGATCGTTACCGGTTACATGCTTGGGCTCGCCGAAGGCCTGACCAAGGTTTTCTATCCCGAAGCCTCCAATCTGGTGGTCTTCGTCATCATGGCGATCGTGCTTCTGGTCCGGCCAGCCGGCCTGTTCGGAAGGGACGTCTGAGATGGCCGAACTCTCACTTCGCGAGACGCGCGCCAAAAGTTCGGTATGGCTTGAATGGACGCTGGTGGGGCTCGGCATCCTGGCGCTGCTGGTGGCGCCTTTCTTCGTCTATCCGATCTTCCTGATGAAAATGCTGTGCTTTGCGCTGTTTGCCTGCGCGTTCAACCTTCTGATCGGCTACACCGGGTTGTTGTCCTTCGGCCATGCGACGTTCTTCGGCGGGGCGGCCTACTTCAGCGCATATGCGGTCAAGGTCTGGGGCTGGCCGCCGGAAGCGGGCATCCTGCTCGGCGTCCTGGGTGCCGCGCTGCTTGGCCTTGTGATGGGCTTCTTTGCCATCCGCCGGCAAGGCATCTATTTCGCCATGATCACGCTGGCGCTGTCGCAGATGTTCTTCTTTTTCTGCGTGCAGGCGCCGTTCACCGGAGGTGAGGACGGCATCCAGGGCGTGCCGCGCGGCAGGCTGTTTGGAATGCTCGACCTGAACGTCTCGATGAACATCTACTATTTCGTTCTGGCGGTCTTCCTGATCGGCGTGTTCGCCATCTGGCGCATCATCAACTCGCCTTTCGGCATGATCCTGCGTTCCATCCGCGAAAACGAGAGCCGGGCGATTTCGCTTGGCTATTCCGTCGCCAACTACAAGCTGGCGGCTTTCGTCATGTCGGCAACATTGGCCGGGCTGGCCGGCGCGCTCAAGGCGATTGTTTTCCAGTTTGCCACGCTCACCGACGTCACCTGGCAGATGTCGGGCGAGGTGATCCTGATGACGCTCCTCGGCGGCATCGGCACCATGGTCGGGCCGATCATCGGCGCCAGTCTGGTCGTCGGCCTGGAAAACACGCTCGCTACCTCGAATTTTCCGGTGACCATCGCCACCGGCCTGACCTTCATGGTCTGTGTGCTGGTTTTCCGGCGCGGTATTGTCGGTGAGGTCTATGCGCGGTTTCTCGGGCCAAAAGGTGACGCGAAAGACTGAAATGGCTCAGCGCCGCCTCGCTACGCGATGCGTACGCCTTGCGCGTCGAGAAGCACGCAGCTCAGCGGGTCGAAGCAGACATCGACCGTTTCGCCCTCACGCAGCGGCTGGCCGTCGATCAGCGTGTTGGCGCGCACCGGCGTGCCAGCGCCGATGTCGATCTCGTAGACCGCATTGCCGCCGAGATAGGAGGTCGAGACTATTCGTCCCGCCAGCCTGTTGGCAGCACCCGCCGCGCCAACGGTAAGCTTCTGCGGGCGAACGACGACAGTGATCGCGCTGCCGGCCGTGAGCGCCTTCGGCGCGGCCGCCTTTACGACATGGCCGCTGGCCAGCGCGATCGTCGCCATCTTGCCGTCCATCGCCGTCACGCTGCCGGGCAGCATGTTGGCCTTGCCCAGGAAATTGGCGACAAATGCGGTGGCCGGCTGGTCGTAGACCTGCGCCGGGGAACCGATCTGCTCGATCAGGCCGGCGTTCATCACGACGATGCGGTCGGACATCGACAAGGCTTCTTCCTGGTCGTGCGTCACAAAGATGGCGGTGATGCCCGTCTCTCGCTGGATTTTCTTGATCTCGACGCGCATGTCCTCGCGCATATTGGCGTCGAGCGCCGACAAGGGCTCGTCTAGCAGCAGCACTTCCGGTTCGAAGACGATGGCGCGGGCCAGTGCGATGCGTTGCTGCTGGCCGCCCGAGAGCTGTGACGGCAGCTTTGTCTCACTGCCGGGCAGCCGCACCATATCCAGCGCCTTCTTGACCCGGCGCACGATTTCCGGTTTCGGCACGTTCCGGTATTTCAGCCCGAATGCGACGTTGTCGAAGACGTTCTTGTGTGGAAAGAGCGCGTAGTTCTGGAACACCAGGCCGATGTTGCGCTTGTAGATCGGGATGTCGTCGACGCGCTTTCCGCCGATCGAGATCTGCCCGCTGGTGATATCCACCAGGCCGGCGATCGATCGCAGGATCGTGGTCTTGCCGCATCCGGACGGCCCCAGCAAGGTGACGAAACTGCCCTTGCGGATCGCCAGTGAAAAATCGCGCACGGCGGCGAACTTGCCGTAGAAAATATCGATGTCGCGAAACTCGACCGCAGGCTTTCCTGTCGGCTGGCTTTCGCCCCGAGCGAGCGGGTCGCGATCAGCCCCGGCCGATGCCGGCCGGGGCTGATCGTGGCTGTTATCGTCATGCACCTTTCGACACCCTGTCCCATTGCTTGGTCCAGGCGTCTTCGTTCTTCGCCCAGTAGAGCGGATCGGCGAAGGTCAGCGACTTCATCGATCCGGTCGGGTCGAAGGCCGGAAGCGCTGCGATCTTGTCGGTCAGCTTCACCTTGGTCGGATCAAGCGAGGGTGGATAATTCTGGCCTTCGGCGACAGCGATCGACGTGGCCGGATCCAGCATGAAGTTGATCAGTTCCTCGCATTCGGCCATCGGCGATCCCTTGAGCACCAGCATGTCCTCCATCCATGCGTATGAGCCGGCGGGGTCGAGATAGCCGATCGGCTGGCCCTGCTGCTGCAGGGCGGCGACGCGTCCGGACCAGGCATCGGTAACGACGATTTCGTTGCGCGACAGGAGGTCCATCAGTTCCGCGCCGGAACTCCAGAACTTCTTGGCCAGGTCGCGGGTCTCGCGAACCTTGGCCCAAACCGCATCCATGTCCTGGATGTTGTTGGGGTCCTGTTTCGTCTGCAGCGCCGCATACCAGACGCGCGTCGTCATATCGGCGTAGCCGCCGACCTTGCCGGCATATTTCTTGTCGGTAAGCAGGTTGGCGCCCTTTTCCTTGGCTTCCTCCGGCGAGATGACCTTGTTGTTGTAGGCGATGCCGGTGGTGCCGTAATCATATGGCACTGCCGACAGCTTCGGCGTGATCTTGCGGAACGGCTCGATCATGGCGGTCAGCACATTCGCCATGTTCGGAATGTTCGCCTCGTTGATCTCCGAGTTGAAGCCGCCATTGACGTATTTGATGTAGTAGTTGACGCCGGAAGAATGGACGATCTGGAAGTCGCCCGGCTTCGACGTCTTGATCTTGGTGATGATCTCGTTCTCGTCGCCAAAGGTGCCCTGGACGACCTTGACCTTGGACTTGGCGGTGTAGGGCTGGAACGCGTACTTATCGATCGCCTCCTGCACCACGCCGCCCCATCCGTCGAAGCGCACTTCCGAAACCGCGGCCAGCGCGCGTCCCATCCAGGGCATGGAAAGCCCGGTGGCGGCGGCAGCGGCGGCCGTCAGCGTCAGGAATGATCGCCGGCTGATGTCGCCATTGGCATAGCGTTCGTTGAGCCGTTCCAGTCGTTTGGTGGTTGTCAGTTTCATTTTCATTCTCCCATTTTCATTTTCACTTGCCTGCCTTGAACCAGGTGAGGCTTTGCAGGATGAGCCCACCAGCCAAGGGAATGCCGACCGTCAAAAGGATCATGACAGTGCCCAGCGCGTTCACCTCGGGGCTGATCGAGATCTTCAGCATCGAGAGGATTTGCGTCGGCATGGTCTCGACGCCCGCCGGTCGCCAGAACAGGCTGGCCGAGGTGTTGTCGAACGAGATGGTGAAGGCGAGCAGCACGCTGGCAAGCACTGCGGGAATGAGCAGCGGCAGCGTGATCTCGCGGAATGTCGACACACGCGGCGCCCCGAGCGACAGTGCCGCCTCCTCATAGGAACGTTTAATGCCGACCATGCGCGCCTGAACGATCAGCACCACGTAGGGGAGCGTGAGCAGAATGTGGCCGAGCACCAGAAGCGTCATGCTGCGCGGTTGGTCGACGGCTTTGATCATGACCAGCAGGCCGACGCCCAGTATCGTCTCGGGGACCAGCGCGGGAAGAATGACAAGCGTGTTGATCGCCTGCTTGCCACGGAACTCGAAGCGCACCAGCGCCAATGCCGCCATGATGCCGAGCAGCGTCGTCACCGTTGCCGTCACCAGGGCAATCCACATCGATGTCCGGAAGGCATCGAGGACCGGCCCGTTGGTGAGCAGCTTCTCGTACCAGCGCAGGCTGAAGCCGGTGAGGGGAAAGCCGCCAAACATCGAGGCGTTGAAGGAAAGCACGACCGTGGCGAGGATCGGCGCGAACATGAAGACATAGACGCACACCGTGATCGCGCCGGTTAGCCGCCACGCCCATCTGCCTTCGCGATCGGGATGCTCCGCTCTCATGCACTGAGACCCTTCATGATCTGCGACAGGCCCATATAGCGGCTGTAGGCGGCCGCGGCCGCACCGAGCAGAACGAACAGGACAATGGAAAGCGTGGCGCCCATCGGCCAGTTGAGCTGCCCCATGATGGTGTCGTAGATCAGGTTGCCGAACAGCGCGTCGCGGCTTCCCCCGAGCAATTGCGGCGTCACATAGGAGCCGGCCGCCAGCACGAAGCAGAGCAACAGTCCGGCGCCCAGCCCCGGAATCGACAGCGGCAGGGTCACTTCGCGGAACGCCTGTGCGCTGGTGCAGCCCATCGAGCGGGCGGCGGCGATCAAGGTGCGGTCGATGCCCTCCAGGCTGACATAGACGTTCAGGATCATGTAGGGCAGCAGAAAATGCAGCAGCCCCATGATGACGGCGCCCTCGGTGTAGAGCATCGGCAACGGCTCGTTGATGACCCCCAGCCGGATGAGCACGACGTTGATCAGCCCCTGTTCGCCGAGAATGTGGATCCACGAGAATGTCCGGATGGTGAAGCTGATCCAGAACGGCACGATGAGCAGCAACAGCAGCAGCCATTTGTGCTTGAAAGTCGTGGCCCAGATGAAATAGGCGGGGAAATAGCCAAGGATCGCGCAGATCACAGCGGTGATGGCGCCGACGCGAACGGTCTTCCAAAGAAAGCCGTGATAGTAGCTGTCGGTGAGGAATTCCTTCCAGTTGTCGAAGGTCAGCACCGCCGACTCCACCCCAGCGGTAACGAAGGTGAAAAACGTGTAGACAGTCATCATCGCGATCGGCAGCAGCAGAAGCAGGGTAAGCAGCAAAAGCACGGGCGCGACGAGGACCCAGGCCAGTCGCTGATCATATAATTTCCACCCTTTGGTCACGACCCGTCCAACCACTTCATGTCCAAGCCGCCATCACCGGGCTCGGCTCCGGACTAGATTGGGCGATCGGCGTTCAGGTGTCCACTCTGCATATGGCTCCTGCACAAATTCTGTGCAGGGCCACCGCGCGACCGTCGCCCTGCTGGATTTAACAAATTGCTCGGGTTCGCCTGCGCATTGATTAAATCAGATATCCCGATATACAGGATAATTTCGGATATAGATTTGGCATGGGCCCGGGCATTTCATGAGTCGCAATTTTCTGGTGATTGAACCTGAGGAAGGCATTGCCGTGCTCAAGGGGCTTGCCTCCTCGGCGCGTATCTCGATGCTGAAACTGCTGCATGAGAAGGGGCCGATGAATGTCAACGAAATCGCCGCCGTGCTGTCGCTGCCGCAGTCGACCGTCTCGACCAACATCCAGGTGCTGGAGGATGCGGGGCTGATCCGCACCGAGAACCTGAAAGCGAAGAAAGGCAGCCAGAAAATCTGTTATCCGACGGCCGAAGAAGTGCTCGTCGTGTTCAAGAGCGAATATCGTGCGGTCAAGAACGACGCGATCGAAGTGTCGATGCCGATCGGGCTTTACACCGGCTTCGAGGTTACCGCGCCCTGCGGCCTTTGTTCGCCGGACGGCATCATCGGCTTGCTCGATGTACCGAACACTTTCCTCGATCCGGATCGTATGAAAGCCGGGCTGTTGTGGTTCACCCGCGGTTTTGTCGAATACCAGTTTCCCAATAATGCCAAGCTCGCCAATGCCGAGATCACCGAGCTCGAAGTGGCGATAGAGCTGTCTTCGGAAGTGCCGGGCACCAGCGCCGATTGGCCCTCGGACATCACGCTGACGATCAATGGCGTCGATGTCGGCACCTGGACGTCGCCGGGGGATTTCGGCGACAAGCGCGGCGTCTTCACGCCGTCCTGGTGGAAACTCAAGGGTTCGCAATACGGCAAGCTCAAGAACTGGCGAATTGCCAATGACGGCACCTATGTCGACGGCCTCAGGATTTCCGAAACCGGCCTCGCCGCACTCGATCTGAAGAGCCATCATTCAATCCGCGTCCGTATCGGCGTCAAGGACGACGCCAAGCGCCCTGGCGGGATCAACATTTTCGGCAAGGGCTTTGGAAATTACGATCAGGACATCCTGCTCCGGATCAAAACTGGTTGATATCATGAAACCGGGTTCTGAAGATAACGCAGCAATTTCAATGAACTGGCTTTCTGCTGAGCCAAAACCTTCGTCTAATTGTCCTACTTTTGGCTATTTTGGCTTGACGAAGGGCTGCCAATTCCTCTTTGATATCGGGCAAGATGATTTAAATCATCGTTTGTGATATCGATGGGAGGAATGCATGAAGGCAGCCGTTACGGCACATCCGCATTATGTTGTCTCGGAAATCGATCCGAGGCTCTACGGATCCTTCATCGAGCATCTCGGGCGGGCAGTTTATACCGGCATCTACGAGCCAGGCCATCCGACGGCGGATGCCAATGGCATGCGTCAGGACGTCATCGATCTCGTCAGAGAACTTAATGTTCCGATCGTCCGCTATCCCGGCGGCAATTTCGTCTCCGCCTACAATTGGGAAGACGGCATCGGCCCCAAGGAAGAGCGCCCGGTGCGGCTCGACCTCGCCTGGCATACGTCGGAAAGCAACGAAGTCGGCCTGCACGAATTTGCCGATTGGTGCACCTCCGCCAACACCGAGATGATGCTTGCCGTCAATCTCGGCTCGCGCGGCCTTGACGAAGCCCGCAACCTTCTGGAGTACGCCAACCATCCCGGCGGCAGTAAATGGAGCGACAAGCGCATCGCCAATGGCCGCAAGGAGCCCTTCGACGTCAAGCTCTGGTGCCTCGGCAATGAAATGGACGGCCCCTGGCAGATCGGCCACAAGACCGCGGACGAGTATGGCCGCTTAGCGCATGAGACGGCCAAGGCAATGCGCGCCTTCTCCAAGTCGCTCGAGTTGGTGGTCTGCGGCTCTTCGAATGCCAAGATGCCGACCTACCCTGAATGGGAAGCGACGGTTCTCGACCATACCTACAACGAGGTCGACTACATCTCGCTGCACATGTATTTCGACAACGAAGCCAACGACGCTTCGAACTATCTCGCCATGAGCGAAAAGCTCGACGACTACATTGTCTCGGTCGCCGGCGTCATCGACTATATCAAGGCCAAGAAGCGCTCCAACAAGCAGGTCTACATCTCGTTCGACGAATGGAACGTCTGGTACCATTCCAAGGAGCAGGACAAGAAAATCCTCGGCGGCAGCGACGGCTGGCCATTCGCCCCGCCGTTGCTCGAAGACATCTATAATTTCGAGGATGTGCTGCAGGTCGGCCTGATCCTCAACACCTTCATCCGCCGTTCCGATGTCGTCAAGATCGCCTGCCTGGCACAACTGGTCAACGTCATCGCGCCGATCATGACCGTTCCGAATGGCCCGGCATGGCGGCAGACGATTTTTTATCCCTATCTGTTTGCTTCTAACTACGGCCGCGGCAATGCGCTGGATCTCAAGGTGGAAAGCCCGACCTATAAATCCACCGTTGCGGGCGACGTCGCCTACGTCGACATTGCCGGCGTGCACGACACGAAGACCGGCCACGTCACCTTCTTCGCCGTCAACCGCCATTCGAGCGAGGCAATCGAAACAGTGGTCGACCTCACCGGCTTCGGCGCAGCGGAAATCGTCGATCACCGGGTCGTGGCGCACGCCGATCTGAAAGCTGTCAATTCGGCCGAGAACCCAGGCAATGTCGGCCCAAGGAAGGGTGAGGGCGCCTCACTCGCCGGCGGCAAGCTGAGCCTGTCGCTGCCGGCCTATTCCTACCAGGTCATTCGCCTGAGGCTCTGAGTTCAGGCGGATCATCGAGACAAGCGCAAGCGCTGAGGAGGAGCGTCGACGTGACGGCCGATATCGAGATCAGAAACGTGAGCAAGCAGTTCGGTGCCATGACGGTGCTGGATCATCTGTCGCTCTCCATAAGGGCACGCGAATTCATCGTGTTCCTGGGGCCGTCCGGTTGCGGAAAATCGACGCTTCTTCGAATGATTGCCGGTCTCGAAGCTGTCGATAGCGGCGAGATTGCCATCAACAATGAGCGCATTGATCATCTGCCGCCGGGCAAGCGCGGCATTGCCATGGTGTTCCAGTCCTATGCGCTTTATCCGCATATGACGGTGCGCGACAACATGGCCTTCGGGCTTGCGAATATCGGCGTTCCAGGCAAGGTCATCGAGGCGCGCATCAACGAAGCCGCCCGCATCCTCGAAATGCCGCATTTGCTCGATCGCAAGCCGGGCCAGCTCTCCGGCGGTCAGCGCCAGCGCGTCGCCATCGGCCGTGCGATCGTCAAGGAGCCGAAGGCGTTCCTGTTCGACGAGCCGCTCTCCAATCTCGATGCGGCGTTGCGCACCCGCACCCGCATCGAACTTGCCCAGCTTCATCAGCGCCTGCAGTCGACGATGATCTTCGTCACCCACGACCAAGTCGAGGCAATGACGCTCGCCGACCGCATCGTCGTCATGAACAATCGCAAGATCGATCAGATCGGCACTCCGATGGAGATCTACGAGCGTCCGGCGACCAAATTCGTCGCAGGGTTCGTCGGTGCGCCGGCGATGAACTTCGTTGATGCGACGCTCAACAAATCCGGCGAGAACGCCACGGCCAGGTTTGCGGACGGCATCTCGGTGCAGACCGAGATCGCCTCCAGCCAATTGACCGATGGCAAGTACACTTTCGGCATCCGTTCGGAAGACGTCCGTATCGTTGCCGCCGGACAGGGCAATGCCGATGGCGTGGTCGATGTGCTCGAGCGGCTCGGCGAACGCACCCTGATCTACGCGCGGCTGGGCGATGGCCAGCAGATAGTCGGTTCCGATGCCGGCAACAGTCGCGTCGCCGTCGGCGACAGGATCGGGCTCGCCTTCGACGGCCAGAAATCGCATCTGTTCAATGAGACCGGCCGCGCCTGGCATGCGAGGGAGGCCTGGGATGGTTGACCGGCTGGCGATGTCCCCGACCGCGACGCTTGCTGTCGGCGCCAGAACGCCGACCGCCGACATCTATGCGCCGCAATGGCGAAACTTCATTTTCGTTGCGCCATTCTTGTTCTTCTTCACGACGCTGCTGCTCTTCCCGCTGCTCTGGGGGATGTGGCTGAGTTTCCACAAGGCCGACACGTTCTCGTCCGGAAATTTTGTCGGTTTCGGCAATTACGTCAGGCTGTATCACGACAAGGTCTTCCTGCAATCGATCTGGAACACCTTCTACTTCGTGCTGCTGACGGTGCCGACGCTGGCGCTGATCGGTCTTTTCCTGGCGCTTTGCCTCAATCGCCGGACGCGCACTGCTGCGGTTTTGCGGACGCTGTTCTTTTCCTCGTCGGTGCTGTCGGTTACCATCGTCACGCTGATCTGGCGCATCGTCTTCATTCCGAATGTCGGCCTGTTGTCGACGATCTACGGATGGTTCGGCGCGACCGCGCCGGCTTTCATTTCCGATCCCAACCTGGCGATGGTCGGCATCGCCATTGCCACCATCTGGTGGTGCATCGGCCTGCCGATGATGCTCTTTCTCTCGGCGCTCCAGCAGATTCCGCAGGATATCTACGAGGCGGCGGCGCTGGACAATGCCAATCGCTGGCAGACGCTACGCTCGATCACGCTGCCGTCGATCAAGCGGACCTTCATCCTGGTGATCATTATCCAGATCGTGCTGCAATTCCAGCTGTTCGGCCAGGCTTGGCTGATGACGCGGGGCGGTCCGAACAACCTGACCAAGCCGATCGTGCTCTACATCTACGACACCGCATTCCGCCGCTGGGATCTCGGCCTGGGCGCCGCTGCATCGGAAATCCTGTTCATCCTCATCCTGATCGCGGCCATGGCCCAGTACCTGGTGACACGCAGCAGGGGAGACCAGGCATGAGCGCTCCAGCCGCTTCCATCAAGGGACGGGCATTTGGCGACCATTTGTTATTGGCCTTGGTCCTCCTGCTTTCGATCGTCATGATCGCGCCGGTTCTGTGGGTCATCGGCCTGTCACTCAAGGACAATGCGGAGCTGATGGCAGATCCGAATTCGGTGTTTCACGCGCCCTATACGCTGAAGAACTACATCAACACGGTCGGCACCTCGTCGGTGTTCATCTGGGTGCGCAACAGCATCATCGTCTCGGGCGGATTGACGCTCGGCACCTTGATCCTGTCGTCGCTCGCCGGCTACGGCTTTGCACGGCTGAATTTCCCCGGCCGAGACGTGCTGTTCGTGATCGTGCTGTTCGGCCTGGCGGTCCCGGAGCAGGCCGTGCTCGTCGCCCGTCACCAGATCTTCAGCATGCTGAAGTTCCACAACACCTATCAAGGGCTCATTCTGCCGGGCCTTTCGGCTCCGTTCGGCGTCTTCCTGATGACCCAGTATTTCAAAGCCATCCCGAAGGAGTTGGACGAAGCCGCCATGCTCGATAACGCCAGCCGGCTCAGGATTTTCTGGAAGGTGCTTCTGCCGCTCACGCTGCCTGCGCAGGCAACGCTCGGCATCTTTACCTTTCTCGGCGCGTGGAACGATTATTTCTGGCCGCTGATTTCGGCAACGAGGAAGGACATGTTCACGCTGACGGTCGGCATGGCCTCGACGCAGACCAACTTCGCCCAGTCCGAAGGCATCGGCTTCCTGATGGCGCAGGCGGTGTTTGCCGGTGCACCGATCCTGATCGTCTACCTGTTTTTCCAGAAATACATCGTCACGGCGGTCTCCGGCGCTGCGGTGAGATAACGAAGATTGCCTGACGGCCGGGGGGAATGCGCAGCGATTGAAGCACGAAGGCCAATCCAGGGTGGAGCGGCGGAAACTCAGTAGGAGGAACTGATATGAAACTGAAGAAAATGCTGTTTGCCGCAGTCTCTGCGGGCGCAATGATGCTCGCAAATCCAAGCTTCGCGGCCACGGAACTGAGCGTGCAGCGCTTTTTCGGCGCCTGCGATGCCGATTTCGGCACCAACACCGATCCCACCAAAGCCGTTGGCGAATGCGGAATCATCACCTCGCTGATCAACAAGTTCAACGCCGACAATCCCGATGTCCACGTCAACGTCACCACCGTGGAATGGCCCGGCTACGATCAGCTGACCGCGCAGTTCGCTTCAGGCGACGCTCCGGACATCGTCACGATCCATGAATCCGTACTGTCGGATTATCAGTCGAAGGGCCTGTTGATGCCGCTCGACGATCTCTTGAAGTCAGTCGGCGTGACACCCGACGCCTTCACCGACGCGGCGCGCAATGGCGCCACCAAAGACAGCAAGATCTATGGCCTGCCGATCGACAGCTGGACGATGCTCTATCATGTCAACATGGATCTTTTCAAACAAGCCGGCCTCGTCAGTGCCGACGGCACGCCGATTTTTCCAAAGTCGCCCGAGGAACTGCTCGCCCAGGCCGAACAGTTCAAGCAGAAGACGGGCAAGCCTTATTTCGTCCAGAACCTGACCAATGAGACTGCGCTCTACACACGCAATCTCTACACTTATCTTTTCCAGCAGGATTCCGATTTCTTTGCCGATCCGAAGCATGTGAAGTTGAATACGCCGGAAGCCAAGAAGGTCGTCGAGATGTACAAGGCGATCTTCGAGAAGGGCTACACCACCAAGGACCTCGATTATGGCGGCTCGATCAATGCCTTCCTTGCCGGCGAGGGTGGCGTCCACCTCAACGGCACCTGGGTGGTCGGCGATTACAACGCCCAGTCCGAAACCAAGGGTACGGCGCTCAACAAGGGCGGCTATGCGGTTTATCCGTATCCGCAGCTGTTTGGCGGCACCCACGCGCAATATGCCGACGGCCACACCTGGGCCGTGTCGCAGAAAGACCGCACGCCTGAACAGATCGCGGCCATCGGCAAATTCCTGAAGTTCTTCGCCGACAACGATTTTGAGTGGTCGCGCACCGGTCACCTGCCGGCCTATAAGGCCGTCATCACCTCGGACGCCTTCAAGGCCCTGCCGCATCGCAACACGATCTCTGCGGTCGCCGACCTCGGCAAGCCGCTGCCGTCGGCCGTACAGCGCCAGTTTGCGATCCAGGACATTATCGGCGAAGAGATGAGTGCAGCAATCAGTGGCCAGAAGGACGTCGACACCGCCCTTGCCGACATGGAAAGCCGCGTCAACGAATTGCTCGCCAACATTTGACCACGGGTTTCGAAAGGCCCTCCCAAGGCGCCCCCGCGGCTGGAAACGGCCGTGGGGTTTTGGCGAGGTGGTGGTTATTGTCCTCGAATTGCGCGACTTGCCGCTGGCGACCGGGTCAAACACGCCAGCCACGGCGCCGCAACCTCGGCAGCAGCCGACGCAAGCCCTGGCTGGCGGATTCCGCTAGAACGCCGCGGCCATGGGCATTGCGACTTTGTTGGGGATCTGGATGTCGATCTCCAATCTCGACGTCGTTTCGCCGTGATCCATGCTCACCTGCAGGAAATCCTGGTCGACCTGAACATGCCGGGCGATCACCGCCATGATCTCCTCGCGCAACACGGAGACGAGATCGGGCTGGTTGCGGCTTCGACGCTCGTAAGCCAACAGCAGTTGCAAGCGCTCGCGCGCCACGGGTGCGCTGCCGCGGCGCTTGAAGATATCGAGCAGGTTCATGCTGCCCTCCTTCCCAACAGCCGGTCGAGGAGGCCCCTCCGCTCGAAAGGCAGAATGACCGGCAGGTCCTCGCCCTCGAGTCTTCTTGCCGCGTCGATATAGGCGCGTGCGGCGGGGTTGGTGTTTTCGCTGAGCGTAACCGGCGCGCCCACATTGGATGCGCGCAGCACGTCCTGGCTCTCGGGAATTATTCCCAGCAGAGGCGTGGACAGGATCTCGAGCACGTCATCGATGCTGAGCATCTCGCCGCGGGCAGCGCGGGCAGCGTCGTAGCGCGTGACGAGGACGTGTTTGGCAATCGATTCACCTTGCTCTGCTTTCATCGTCCTGGAGTCGAGCAGGCCGATGATGCGATCGGAGTCGCGGACCGAGCTCACTTCCGGGTTGGTCACGATAACCGCCTCGTCGGCAAAGCGCATCGCAAGCTGCGCGCCGCGCTCTATGCCGGCCGGGCTGTCGCAGAAGACATAGTCGAAAACCGAGCGCAGCTTGTCGATGACATCGGCGACGCCTTCCTCGGTGAGAGCATCCTTGTCGCGCGTTTGCGAGGCCGGCAGCAGGAACAGCGTGTCGAGCCGCTTGTCACGGATCAGCGCCTGCGAGAGCTTGGCGGTTCCCTGAATGACGTTGACGATATCGAAAACAACGCGCCGCTCGGCGCCCATGATCAGATCGAGGTTGCGCAGGCCGACATCGAAGTCGACGAGGGCCACCCGCTTGCCGGTTTTCGCGACCGCGGCGCCGAGAGCGGCCGTCGAGGTCGTCTTGCCGACACCCCCTTTGCCGGATGTGACAACCACTACCTTGCCCATATTTGTGCCTCCAATGTTGTTAGTTGAGCGGTGCGACGCAAAGTGCGCCGTCCTCGAGAAAGGCCTGTACCGGCCTTCCTCGCGAGGAGGCGTCCATCTCCTCGGCGGTGCGGTACCAGCCGTCTACCGCCAGAAGTTCGGCTTCATTTTTCCGGCAAAAGATACGAGCCGCGGAATTTCCGGTGGCGCCGGCGAACGCACGTCCACGCAGCGTGCCGTAGACGTGGATCGATCCTCCGGCGATGATCTCGGATCCGGAACTGACGGAGCCGACAATGACCACATCGCCATCGGGGTGAAAGATCGACTGGCCGGAGCGGATCGGTGCCTTGATCATCAATGAGTTCGGCGCCTGCGGCTCTTCCGTGTTGGCCTCAGCGGCGGCTTTCGGGTCCGGCTGCACGTAAAGCGCGTCAGCGGTGGCCTCCTTGGCGCCAACGAGGAGCGGCGGCAGATCAGCGTCGAGACCAACATTGCCGTCCGCCTCGATCGCGTAGATGCGAATCCCGCGCTCCGCGAGCTGTGAGACCAGATCTTCGATCTCGCCCCCCTCGGGCTTGAGCATATTCAGGTCGAGCACGACCGGGCGACCGGCAAAGAAGCCGGGAGAGTTTTCGGTCCAGTGATCCAGGCTTTGCAGCCATTCCCCCAGCGGGGCCTCAGGGGTGAGGGTGAAGGCTACAAACGAGCGCGCTCGAAAGCGTATGGACTTGTTTTGGATGGGAGCGACGCAGGTCACAGAGGCGACTCCTTACTGATTGGTTAAGGCTAGCCCGGCATGGTTAACGAACAGTTAATGGCGGCCTTCCGAGGCTTCCATTCTTGCTGTTTCGGAGCGCACCGACGGTCGATCTGATTGGACCCTGGAGACCCTCGCCGTTGCCGAAGACCGGCCGATGGGCGGAAATGAGGCGTTGCGACGGTGCGGAGGTGCCATTCGACCTCCGCACCGCAATCGCCATGGCACTTTTGTCAGTTACCCATCATCTGCTTGGCGTTTTCCGGCGTGATCGCCGTCGTTGCAACTGTGACCGTCGGCTCGACGGATGTGGCGCAATCGAGAAGAACCGACTTTGCCATATCGATCGCCTCCTTGGCGCCCGTCGGATAAGTGAAGGTTGCAGCCCATTCGCCTTCGGCAACGGCCCGGATGCCGCCGGCAGGACCTGGCAATCCGTCGGTGCCGATGATCTTGATCTGCCCTTCCTTGCCGGCGCCCTTGGCGGCAAGGCGCGCTCCGGCGGCCATCATGTCGTTGCTGGCGTAGACCATCTTGATATCGGGATTGGCCTGAAGCATGGCTGCGAACGCCGTCTGTGCCTTGTCCGGCAGCCAGTCCGCCGCCTGCTCAGCGACGACCTTGATCTTGTCGTTCTCCTTGACGCCGTCCTTGAAGCCGTTGAGCCGTTCCACGGCAGGGGTCGAACTGGGCAGCCCTTCCAGAACGGCAACTTCACCGCCGTCAGGAAGCAGTTTCGTGGCGGTGTATTTGCCGGCTTCGAAGGCGATCTTGTAATTGTCGCCGCCAATAAAAGCCGTGTAGTCCTTGCCCGGATCGCCAACCGTCTTGCGGTCGAGCTCGATGACGGGGATGCCGGCCTCCATGGCCCGCTTCACCGCCGGCGTCAGCGGCGATGCTTCGAAGGGCGATATCAGCAGCAGGTCGACCTTCTGGGTGATGAAATTGTCGACCTGTGAGGTCTGGGTGTTCACGCTGCCGGCGCCATCGGCGATCTGCAAGGTGAACTGGGACACTGCCTTGGCGGCGGCGGTGAGTTCGTCATTGACGTGCTGGCGATACGGCTCGGCATTGTTGGCCTGAGAAAAGCCGATTACGAATTCGCCGGTCTTGGAGCAAGCCTTGACCAATGGTTCCGCAGCTTGAGCCCCTCCGGCGGCTGCGAGAAAGGTCCCGGCAAGCAGACACGTTTGCCAGGCCCTTTGTCTGCTATTGCGTGTGCTCCTGATAACCATGGTTGTTTCCTTCCTGTCGATGCCCTTGGCTCGACTGTTGGTTTGCTGAGCTTCACTCTCCCGACGCCGGGTAAGCTGGCGTTCAGGGGTCTTCCAATGTCGCCCACTTAACGGACCAGACCTTCGCGGCGACGGACGAGGGACTGAAGAACCGCCGCCAGGATGATGATCGCGGCTGTCGCGAGCAATTGCAGGGCGGGTGTGATGTTGTTGAGTTGCAGGACGTTGGCGAGCGCGCCGAGCATGATCGTGCCGGCGACCGTGCCGACCATCGATCCGGCTCCACCGAACAGGCTGGTACCGCCGATGACGACCGCGGCGATGGCGGTAAGTTCGTAACCGGCGCCGTCATTGGCACTGCCGAAGTTGAACTGCCCTGCATGGACGATGCCGGCGAGAGCGGCCGCGAAGCCGGTGATCGCATAGACGGTGATCTTGACGGCGGACACCGGAACGCCCGAGAGGCGCGCCGCCCGCTCATTGCCGCCGACGGCAAAGACATAGCGGCCAAAGCGGGTCGTGTTGAGAACCACTGTGGCGATCGCCGCAAAAGCGATGAAGACGATGGTTGCCACCGGCACCACATTGTTGAACAAGCGCTCGCCCAGAATGGCAAATACCGGAGGGGCAAGCCCGGGTCCGTCGCCATAGGAGATGTTGATGTACTCGTTGCCCGAGACGACCAGGGCCAGACCGCGCGCGGCCTGAAGGCCCGCGAGGGTGACGATGAAGGGCTCAAGGCGGAAGCGCGTCGAGATCGAGCCCTGAACGGCACCGAAGACCACGCCGGCAAGAAGCACGGCAAGAATCGTCGGCACGAGGCCAACACCGCCATTGATCATCATCGTAGCCGTGACGACACTGGCCAGGCCAAGCAAAGCGCCAACCGAGAGGTCGATCCCCGCAGTGATGATGACGAAAGTCATGCCGATCGCGATGATGCCGGTCTCGGACACGGCGCGTACGATGTTGGCGATGTTGTCCGGGGCGATGAACAGTATCTGTCCGTGCCGGCGCGGCGAGAAGATGATGCCGCCGATCACGACGACCACCAAGCCGATCAGGCTCTGGAAGCGGACGATGAGTGCAAGCGGATCGCGCCGCTTCTGAGCTGTCTTGCCGCTCGGCAGTTCGGTATCCGCCGTGCTGGTGTCGGACATCAGGAGGCCTTTCCGGTTGCGGCGGCAAGCACCGTGTGTTCATCGACGCCGCGCTCGAATTCCGCCACGTTGCGGCCCTCCCGAAGAACCACGATGCGATCGCATAGGCCAATCAGCTCAGGCATTTCGCTCGAGGCGACGAGTATGCCGAGGCCTTGCGATGCCAGATCGCGAAGCCTGGCATAGATTTCCGCCTTGGCGCCGACGTCGACGCCACGCGTCGGTTCATCCAGCAACAGCAGCCGCGGATTGCCGAGGATCTCCTTGGCGAGCACCACCTTCTGCTGGTTGCCGCCCGACAGCGCGCCGACCGGGATGGCCGCATTGCGCGGTCGTATGTCGAATTGGCCGAACGAGCGCGCCACAGCGGCTGCTTCGCGTGCAATCGACATGAAGCCGCGCGGTGAGATTCGTCGCAGCACCGACATGACCAGGTTGCGGCCGACCGTCGTACGCAGCATCAGTCCGCTTCCTCGCCTGTCGTCGGTGACGAAGGCGACGCCGGCCCTGCGCGCAGCTCTGATGGACTCGAGGCGCACCGGGCGATCGTCGACCTCGACGGTGCCGGCCCAACGGCCTGCCAGGCCGGTGCCATAGAGCGCGCTGAGCAACTCGGTACGGCCGGCACCCATGACGCCCGCCAGCCCGACAATTTCGCCCTCATGCACGTCGAGCGAAACGTTTTGGGGAACCTGCCAGCCGGCGCTGGCTCGAGCGGGATGGAAACGGGCGTCCTTGAGATGAAGGAGCCGGCGACCTACGGTGCGTGTGCGTTTCGGGTAAAGGTCCTCCAGAGGCCGGCCGACGAGAAGGCTGACCAGTTCGGCCTGTGGTGCGTCCGGGGCTGTCGTCCCGGCCACGCGGCCATCGCGCATCACCGTTACCCGGTCCGCAACTTGGGGAACCTCCTCAAGCCGATGCGAGATGTAGATGATGCCCACGCCGGTGGCACTGAGCTTGCGCATGATGGTGAAGAGCCTGTCCACCTCGCTGACCGTCAGGGCCGCCGTCGGCTCGTCCATGATCAGGACACGCGATGCATAGGACAGTGCCTTGACGATCGCCACGACCTGACGATGCCCGATCGACAGTTCGCCGACGGGCCGTTCGACATCGATGTCCAACTCGATGGCGGTCAGCCGGGTGCGGGCTTCTTCGCGCATCCTTGCGACATCGAGAAAACCGCCGGGCTTCACCAACTCGCGACCGAGGAAAAGATTGGCCGCGACATCGAGGCCAGGCACGAGATCGAGTTCCTGGAAGATCGTGGCGATGCCGGCGGCCTGCGCTTCGCGCGGATTGGCAAAATGCACCGGTGCGCCATCGATCGTGATCGTTCCTTCGTCAGGGGCGTGCACACCGGACAGGATGTTCATCAATGTCGACTTGCCAGCGCCGTTCTCGCCCAGCAGGGCATGGATCTCGCCCACGCGCAGTTCGAAATCGACGCCGCGCAAAGCGTGAACGCCACCGAAACGTTTAACGACGCCATTCATGGTCAGAAGCGGCGAAGTCATGCCGGTCTTCCGCAGGATGCGCGCAGGCGCAGCGTTGGCTCAAGGCGAACCGTGCGTCGTTGGCCATCTGGAAGTCCAATCCGCTCAATCAGCAACGCGGCTGCCTGCCGGCCCAAATCCTCGCAGGGCTGTTCGACCAGCGTCAGTCGCGGCTCGAAGTAATCGGCCCATTCGAAATCGTCGAAGCCGACCACCGATATGTCCCTGGGGACAGCGAGCCCTCGCTCACGGACCGCGCGCATCACGCCTATCGTCGACAGATTGTTGCCGGTCACCAGGGCAGTCGGAGGCACCAGCAGCGACAACAGCGCATGGGCGGCGGTGCTCGCACTGGCGGTGGTCGCGTTTCCCGTCACGACGTAGTCCGGCACAAACTCCAGGCCGTTGGCCTCCAGTGCCGCGCGAAATCCGTTCATGCGCTCCAGCGTGGTGGCAAATCCCCGCTGTCCGGCAACAAAACCGATGCGGCGATGTCCGAAGGACACGACGTGGTCGATCAGCGCGCGGATGGCCTCGAAATTCTCGACACCGACCTGATCAAAGCGATCGTCAGGTAGTCGGTCGATCAAGACGCAGGGCAGGGACCGTTCCGAGAGATATCGCAATGCAGCTTGCGGCGCGGCAGAGGGCGCCAGGATGATCCCGTCGACGCGTCGCTGGTGCAGTGCCTGGACGACAGCCAGTTCCTTGTCGGGATCGTCCTGCGTATCCGACAGGAACACCATGAGGCCAAGGCGCGCGCACTCGGTCTCGACGGCGCAGATGATGTCGCTGAAATAGGGGTTTGAGATCGCCGAAATCGCCAGGCCGACACTGCTCGTCGAGGCCAGCTTTAGCGAGCGTGCGACACTGTTGGGCATATAGCCGAGAGCAGCGATCGCCTCGCTCACCGATCTGGCAGTGGCCGGGGAGACATAGCGGGTTTGATTGACGACGTGTGAAACGGTCGACACCGACACGCCTGCCCTGCGAGCGACCTCGACGATCGTCGTCATCGCGGAGCTGTCGCGCTCGACGTGGTGACGGGCAAGCGCACGCACGCTCCTCCTCGAATCTTGCGTTTCCCAGTCTCACAATCTTTGAATCCGCCTGGGCGGCCGTTGTGACTTTCCGAAAGCTAGCGCCATCGAAACGTTTGCGCAACCGGTTTTCTGGCTTGATGTGACTTGCTTGCGCCGAAATCAGCCAGGACTTCCGTGCCGGCCATCAGCTGCGGCTGGATGCCACCGCGATCTGTTGGCCGGGCGCGACAACTAGAGCAAGGCTTCGTACCGATCGCCAATCGTGTCGACTGTGAAATCCGCCGCCCGGCTTTTCAGGACGGCAGCAGGGGTGGGGTGGTCCAGCATCTCGGCCATCGCCTTCGCCAGGGCTGCGGCGTCACCGACCGACACCAAGGTGCCGAAACGGCCGTCACCGAGTATCTCGCGCGGGCCATGCGGAGCATCGGTGGAGATTACCGGGACACCGGCAGCCATGGCCTCGACCAACACGTTGCCAAAGCCTTCGCTGGTGGATGTAAGGACGAACAGATCGGCTGCGGCATAACAGGCTGCCGGATCGTTGACGTAGCCGGCAAAGAGCACTTCCCCGCCTATGCCGGTACCTTCGGCATAGGCGTGCAATTCGGCAGCCAGCGGACCTTCGCCGAAGATGACAAGCCGGGCAGGGCGGCCGGCGCGCAGGGCAGCGAAGGCCCGCAGCAAAGTCCGGTGGTCCTTGACCGGCACCAGGCGCCCGGCGGTGGCGATGACCGGGCCATATCCCATCGCTGCCAATTTTGCCTGCCAGGCATAGGAAGTCCCCTGCGGTGCTTCAGCCGGCGGCAGCGGGTTGCTGATGACCACGACCTTGGATTCGGGGAAGCCGCGGGCGATGATGTCACGGCCGACACCCGCCGAAACGGCGATGGCTTTGGTCGCGCGCGCTGCAACCAGCGCGGAAAGCCAGATCGCCAGCCTCGCGCCGAGGCCGCTCGCAGGCAGCGAGGCGGCGGCGTGGAAGCTTGGAAAGAATTTTGCGCGGCTTCTGGCCAACATGAGTGACAGCGCCATGACCAGATTGGCGAATTCCGGGGCACTATAGACCGCATCAGGATCAAGGCGGCGGAACAAATTTGCGCTTCGCACGATGCCTTTTAGCGTCGCCGACTTGGCGTAACCCTCGCCGCGCAAGAGAAGGCCGAAGTCGACCAGATGCACGGCGGCGGAGCGCAGCGCCGCGTTAGGCCCTTGCGCGTTCCAGGTAAAAAGCGTGACCTCGTGGCCACGCGACGCCATTTCATTTGCCATCAGGACGAAGACACGCTCGGCGCCGCCGCCTCGCAGGCTGGCGATGTGGAAAACGATGCGCTTCGCCATGCCTTGCTTCAGGCTCGGCTGGCAGCAAGGTCTGATCTGTTCGGCGGCCGGCGCATGTCGCGGATAATGCCCATGCCAATGGCCAGCAGCATGCCCAGGGCAAAGCCTGCGAACGCTCCTGCGCCTGCCACCAGGGCAGTACGCGGGGGCCATGAGCGCCCTGGCGGGGGCACCGCGGTCGAAATCACCTGTACGTTTGTGGTGTCGATCTGCTCGCGCTCGCTGATTTGGCGCGCACGTGAGAGAAAGCTCTCATAGACCGCTCTCTTCGAGGCCGCATCGCGTTCAAGCTCACGCAGGGCGACTTCGGACTCGCTGTCGGTGAAAACGTTGCTCTTCAGATCGTTCATCCTGGCGTTGAGAGAGGCCAACGAGGCCCTGGCCTTGTCCAGGCTGGACTTTGCCGTTCCGACGGTGCGGGAGAACTCGGCTCGGAGTTGCGAGTTGACGGTCTCGAGCTCCGTCCTCAGCCTGACAATCGTCGGGTGGCGCGGACCGAAGGTCATCGACTGTGAGTCGATCTGCTGTCGCAGGCTGTTTGACCTGTCGCGCAGCGCCGCGAGCGCTTCCGAAACCGTGGGGTCGGGATTGGCCCCATTTATACCGGAGGCAACCAGGGCGTCGTAGCTTGCCTGCGCGGCGATCACGCGCGATTGCGCATCGACGATTTCGCCGTTGAGCTGCGTCATCGTCTGCGAACTGACGAGCTGGCCATTGCTGGAGGACAGGTTGTGGCTGCGCCTGTAGCTCTCGACCTTCTCTTCGGCTGCCTGGACGTCGCTCTTGAGTTGGCCAAGCCGGCTGTCGAGGGCAGCCGCGGCACGGCCGGCACCGGCAGCTTCGGCCTTGGCCAGTTCTTCCTGGAAGTTTTTGACTATGGCCTGCGAGATCAGGATCGCTTTGGCAGTGGTTTCCGCGGATACCGAGAGGGTTGTGACAAACGAGGTTGGGTCCGCAGCGGCGTTTACCCGGTCCGCCAGGTTCTTCAAGGCGATAAGCTTCGGGTCGGGCTTCGCCACCGCGCCAGACGTAGACGTGCTCCGGTCTGGATCGAAAAACTCTGGATCGTGAGTCAGATTCAGTTCGTCCACCACACGGGAAAGCACGTTGCCCGAGGTCAAGATGCGCTGCTTGCTGCGTGTGCTGAGCAGCTGGCTATCGATCTGGCCCGGTTGTGAGTAGAGGTCGTTTTCCACAACCTGCAAATTGGAGGGGTTGATGAGTACCTCTGTCGTGACGGTGTAACGCTGCTTGCTCAGCAATGCATAGGCGCCGCCGACAATGCCGCCGATTACCGCCAGCATGAACGCCAGGGCGAGACCGGCCCGCAGCCAGACGAACAGGCGTCGAAAATCGAGCTCGAGGAAATCGCCGATCTTGTCCAGGGTCACCGTCGCGACAGGCTCGGATGGTTGCGGCGTCACCGGTGCGGAGCTGCGCGCCGCGACTGGGTCATGCTGTTGCAGCATCGCCCTGCGCCGCGCATTGGCGATACGCTCGAACGCACTGTTATTGGAAGCCGTCGCGGAGATGGGGGGTGTGCCGGAACCGGCAGACATGGTGACAACCCTTGTTAAATCGTTACGCTTGGCCTGCTCTACAGAAACATCGTTAATATCTTATTTTCCAAGCTGGCCCATTTTGCCGTTCATCCCCCCTTCCGTCCGGCGGACGTTGAAGGGATTCGTTGCCCAGAATTTGGCGCGCATTCTTGCCGTCGCCCGATTTGCGTCCGCAACCGGTGAGTGATTTTCATGAAATCGGTAACGCGCACTTAACGGCGCGGTTGTATTGAAAAGATGGCAATGCCTTTTGAATGACATCTGAAGCACTGACCGCGACCTGCAGGATGGCGTCAGTCGCCTGCAATTGCAGGAGAGGAACGTGACGAAATTCTATTCGGTCCAGTATCTTCGCGCCTGCGCCGCTTTGTTGGTTCTGTTCGCGCACGCTTTTTCCTACCAGATCGGCATAGATAATCCGATTATCGTGACTGCGGGCCGCCTTGGTGTCATTCTGTTCTTCGTCATTAGCGGATTCATAATGGTCTATATTACGGGGAGCGGTCCCTTCTCTGCTCCAACCTTCCTGAAACGCCGAGCGATCCGGATCATCCCCCTCTACTGGCTTTTCACAAGCGTCGCCGCACTTCTGGCAGCTCTTGCACCAAGTCTCTTCCAGAAGACCGTCTTTACGTGGCCCCATTATCTCCAGTCGCTGTTCTTCGTTGTCCACCAAGCGCCCGAACGAGATGGCGTCAGCCCAATTTTGTCACTCGGCTGGACGCTCAATTATGAGGCCTATTTCTATATCGCATTCGCGGTGCTCGCATTCCTATCGGTGACCGCGCGCGCATTTGTGTTGACGGTCTTTTTCATTGCGATGTGGCTGGCCGGGCTGTTGATAGCTCCCACCAACCCTGTTCTCCAGTTCTATCTGAACGCTTCGCCGGTGGCCTTCGTCGTCGGCATGTGGATAGGCCGGCGCTATCTGGACGGCGGCTTTGCTTCCGACACACGCCATGTCTGGCTACTCGGCCCTATGGCCGCTGCAGGCGTGTTGCTTGCATTCGTCGATGACGGCACGCCGCTGATGAGCCAGATCAGCTTCGCGGGGCAGGTAATGTGGGCCGCCAGCCTGCTTCACCTTGGCCTCATTCTGGAACCGAAACTGAAGCACTGGAGCCTGCTCGAAGAGCTCGGCAACGCCTCCTACGCGCTTTACCTGTCGCATATCTTCGTGATCGGCGCCGTAGCCTACCTGGCCAGGCGCACCATCGGCTACGACCATCCGGCAACAGTGTTGCTGGTCTCGGTGGTCAGCATCGTGACTGCCTGCATAGCCAGCCTGGTGATCCACCAGATGATCGAGAAGCCGATTCTTCTCATTCTGAACGGCAGAAGGAAGGTTAGAGCCACATCGCTTCCTTACGCTGCCACGGGGAACAAATAAGGAGACCGTGCAAACGTCCGGGCATCGAACTTAACGGTTGTGGCAAACGCATGGCCCGGCATATTTTGACAACACACACGCCGCATCCGTTCGGCAGTCTCTTGAATGGATCTCGTGGCCGGAATGCCGTTTGAATACCTTCACTTGGATGGGCCATGAGCTATCCTGCTGCCGCATCGGAACGATTGTTGTCCAGCCAGGCGCGCCGTCAAAACGCGTTGTCGCTGCTGTTTTTCCTATGCGCCGCATTCGCGTTCCTGCTGCGCTTTACGGTGTCGCCGCAGGTGATGAACATGGTCGTCGACTATACGGCCCAGGGAGGCTCGTTCTACGAGAAGCTGCATTTCGGCACTTACGCGATCTTCCTGCTGCTTGCTGTCGTTCTTTTCAGCCGACCGTTTCTGCTGCAGGGCGACGAAATTGGAATATTCAAGGCGTTGATGCGCTATTCGGTGCTGATGTTCGCGCTGGTGCCTTATCTGTTCATTACCGGCCGTGCGGGCTCCTCCGGGTTCATCATCGATACCTATCTGGTGGCCGGCGCCACAGGCCTGTTGATGCTGGCATTAAACGCGGAGTCGCGGCGGGCGCTGGGCGACGTAGTGCTTGGAATGGCCATCCTGAGCGCCGTGATCGGCACTATCGAAGCGGTGACTCAACATCGATTCCTGCCTTACGGCATCAACGAACTGCAGTTCAGGCCGATCGGCCTAGCGGCCCATCCGCTGTCACTAGGCGCGCTCTGCGCCACAGTCATCGGATTCGTACCGCTGACGCGCTGGCGCATATGGGTGCGGGTGGTGGCGATTTTCGTATTGGTCGTCGGTTGTGCTGCATCGGGCGCTCGCGCCGCGCTTCTGCTCGCTGCCGGAGAAATCCTCATTCTGCTGCTGTTCGTGCCTTGGCCGGGCCTGTCGCTCAAGTATGAGCGGCAGGCCAAATTTGTCGTGCTGATGTTCACTATGACCGGCGGCGCGGTGCTTGTTGCGATGCTGTTTGCGGGCGGTCTGCTGAACCGGTTCAGCAACACCATTTTCGACCAAAATTTTATGGCGCGGGTGACGATCTACCAGGTGTTCGGACTTGTCAGCTGGAAAGACATCCTGTTTGGCATGAACGGCGACGAACTCCTGGCGATCGTCAACGAGAAGCTGCATCTGCCGTTCATCGAGAGCGCGCCGGTGGTCATCGTCATGCTCTTCGGCCTGCCCATAGCCGTGCTCTTTACGGTGCTGATATTCTGGTTCGTTTTTCGGCTGCTGCGCGGGGCGCCGCTGCCCGCATGGATAGGCATCATCACCTTCCTGCTTGCTGCGCTGTCGAACAACGCGCTCTCATCAAAATCGCCTGAAATCGCGATTATTGTGGTGTTGCTGCTTGCCTATAGGAAGCAGCCCGATAGAGGCCAGCTCGAGAGCATGCCTTCGGCCGCTGCATCCCACCCAAACCCGGCCGGGTCTCGTTAAGCACGGACCTCGGATCCGGTCAGCCGGCGCTATCCACGACCTCGACATCGCCGGCGCGATTGAGCGTGTGGATACCCGCCCGCGCCCATGCTGGCCCCGGATCGATTGGGCGGGGCAGTTCAAAACGGACGTCGAAATCATTAAGCCGATCCAGCCGCATCAACCCCAGGCTACCGCCATAGGCTCTCGAGCCGTTTTGCACCGGCAGCAGCAAGGCGTCGCCCTGACGGATGAAAGCGCCACCCGGCCGAGTGGCCGAGTGATCGACGGCGACGGGATTGAGCGCATGCGCTACCCAAGGCCCACGCAGCGCCGTGGCGGAATAGACGGTCATCGTGTCCGACGCGCTGCCGTGACCGAACCGCTCCGTCCCCAGCAACCAGAAGCGGCCGTCGGATTCTAGCAGCGTGGCGTCGTTGAAATCCCTGTCCGCGATCAGCACCGTATCGCGTACCCAGCGATCCGGAAACTGCACGGCACGGTAGAGCACCAGTTCGCGTGCCGTAGCGCTTTCAGGAATCATGAAAATTTCGCCGGAGTGGGCGAACACCTGCGGATATGACAGGTGATGCGCTTCCTCCAGCACCAACCTCGGCACGCCGAAAACGCCGTCGTCGCCAAGTTCAGCGACGGAAATCACGCCGCGGCCCGTGGCGTAGGGGAACTCCTCGACAAAAAGATAGTGGCGGCCGTCGCGTTCGAGAACGAACGGATCGGCGTAGAATCGCTGCCCGTCATCGGCAAGCACGGTGAACGGCTTGCCATCCAGCTGTCCGGTTTCGGCGACGCCTGGACCGTCGATCAGCCGGTAAGCAACCTGCCAATAGAAGGGGCGCCGGCCACGTCGCAGTTTTTGCACGGCACGGTCGACCAATCCCCTGCCGAAAAAGGGCAGATAGTGCCGGATAAATCCGCCTTTCTGCAGGGGTGGCGCCGGGCTCTCGGCAATCGGCGCAAGTTTGCCCGTGGAAAAGCGGGCGACACATTGGGCAATCAGGGAGATGGCGCCGGCGAGCAGGTCGTTGCTGCTGCGGGACAGCCAGAGCCGATCGCTGATCATCGGCCGCGCCCTGGCGATGGCAACGCCGTCGAAGCGGGCGGTGAGTTCAGGTAGCCGCCCGCTCGCCAGTATCTCGGTCATGCCCGCGGCAAAGCTGCTGCGGCCACAAAATTCGAGCGTCAGGACAGGCGTGCCCCGTCGTGCGGCGGTAGCGGTGAGATCGACTATAAGGTCGGCGGGGCCGGTATCGCCGGACGGCAACGGCTCGGAACGGCTTGCCAGTGAGGGGCCGAAGCGCCGGCCCTCGAGCGCCAGCACATTATCCATCCCGCGCGCGTTGGCTTCAGGCGTCGGCGCGCGGCAACTCGAGACAACGTGTCCAGCCGCGCTCAACCGCACCAGAAGCTCATTTTCCCAGCGCCGGGATGCGTCGGCGTGGCCGATGATTAAAATATTAGTCAATCCAATATATTCTTTTTCAAGACTACTACCATAGACTATTTGTCAGCCCGACCTTTCACAAGAGTTAACCCGGGAGAACGCGGCCTTGGTTGTTAATCATATATTAAGAATTGAGATCACGAAGGCGTTTTCCGGCGCTATTATGGCTGTTGCGGACAATAGTCGGCATGTTTCGAGTGCTGCAGGCGGCCAGGATCAGCAATGAACGTCCTTTCACGTCCAAAACTGCCGTCCAGGCGGAAACTGCTGATCGTGTTCGGCACGAGGCCGGAGGCGCTCAAATGCTTTCCGGTGGCGCGCGCCGCCCTTGCTCATCCAGGCTTCATCACCGAAATATGCATCACCGCCCAGCATCGCGAGATGGTCGACCAGGTTGTCGAACTGACCGGCCTGCCGGTGCATCACGATCTCAACATCATGCAACCCGGCCAGTCGCTGTTCGACGTGACCTCGCGCGTGCTCTTGGGCATGGCCGAGGTGCTGGACAAGGCGAAGCCCGATATCGTCATGGTACAGGGCGACACCACCACGGCGATGGCCGCGGCTCTGGCTGCCTTCTACAAGCGCATCCCGGTCGCTCATGTCGAAGCAGGATTGCGCAGCCACAACATCAACTCGCCGTTTCCTGAAGAACTGAATCGCAAGATTGCCGGCGACATCGCCACCTGGCATTTTGCGCCGACCGTTCAGGCGCGCGACAACCTCATCGCCGAAGGAAAAGCCGAAAGCACTATCTTCGTGACCGGTAACACCGTGATCGACACGCTGTTGCATTTTTCAAGCGCGATCGATGCCGACAGGTTGATGAACGCGAAGCTCGCCGCCCGTTTCCCCTTCCTCGACCCTACGAAGAAAATGATCCTCGTCACCGGCCATCGCCGCGAGAATTTCGACGGCGGCATCCAGCGCATCTGTACGGCGTTGAAAGGATTGGCGGCGCGCGGAGACGTGCAGATCGTCTACCCTGTCCATCCAAACCCCAATGTGCGCTCGGTGGTCAACGCAGAGCTGGAAGGCGTGCCGAACATCCATCTGGTCGAGCCGCAGGACTATCTGCCGTTCCTGTATCTGCAGAAGCAGAGCTATCTGGTGCTTACCGATAGCGGCGGCGTGCAGGAAGAAGCGCCTTCGCTCGGCAAGCCGGTGCTGGTGATGCGCGAGAATACCGAGCGACCCGAGGGGATCGTGGCCGGCACCGCCCGCCTCGTCGGCACCGATGTCGAGAAAATCCTGTTCAACGCCAATCGCCTGCTCGACGATCAGGCTGCCTATCGCGGCATGGCGGAACGACACAACCCATATGGCGATGGCCGGGCCAGTAACCGGATTGTTGAGGAACTGCTGCATCATGGCTGAAATCAAAACCGTTTCCGTAATCGGCATGGGCTATATCGGCCTGCCGACCTGCGCCATTTTCGCCAGCCGAGGGCTCGACGTCATTGGCGTCGATGTGAACGGAGCGGTCGTCGAGAAAGTCAATCGCGGCGAAATCCACATCGTCGAGCCGGACCTTGACGGCCTGATCCAGAAGGTCGTGGCGAACGGCAAGCTCAAGGCCTACAGCACGCCGCAGCCGGCGGATGCGTATATCATCGCCGTGCCGACCCCGATGACCCACGACCATAGGCCGGACGTGACCTACGTGCTGGCGGCGGCACGAAGCATCGCCCCGGTGCTGAAGCGGGGAGACCTTGTTGTGTTGGAATCGACATCGCCGGTCGGCACGACACGCATCATGAACGGGCTGCTTGCCGAGTTGCGGCCTGACCTCAAATTTCCTGTCCTGCATGGCGAAGACGCCGATGTGCTGGTCGCCTATTCGCCCGAGCGCGTGCTGCCGGGAAAGGTGCTGACCGAGCTGATCAATAACGATCGCTCGATCGGCGGATTGTCCCGCAAATCGTCGGAACGGACCGCGGCACTCTATTCAACCTTCGTCACCGGCGACCTGTTCATGACGACGGCCGAAAGCGCTGAGCTGGTGAAACTTACCGAGAACGCGTTCCGCGACGTCAACATCGCCTTCGCCAATGAGCTTGCCGCAGTGTGTCAGGACCTGTCGCTCAATGTCTGGGAAGTGATCGATCTCGCCAATCGGCACCCTCGCGTGAACATCCTCCAGCCGAGCCCGGGCGTTGGCGGTCACTGCATTGCGGTCGATCCATATTTTATCATCGACGCCGCACCCAACAGCACGCGGCTGATGGCTTCCGCACGCCGGATCAATTCCGAGCGGCCCATGTCGGTGGTCAGGGATATCGAGGCCTTGCTCGACCCCTCCCGCAAGCAAACGATCGCCTGTCTTGGCCTCAGCTTCAAAGCCAATATCGACGATTTGCGCGAGAGCCCGGCCGTCGAGGTGGTGAAGCTTCTGTCCGATAACCCCAATGTGAAGATCATTGCGGCTGAACCCAACACAAATGCGCTGCCGCATGAACTCGAGGGCAGGGGCATCGTGTTCACCGACGCACTTTCGGCCATCGACAAGTCCGATATCGTCGTCCTCCTGGTCGACCATCGGCAGTTCAATCTGGTAGACCCCGAAGCGCTCAAGGACAAGAAGCTCGTCGATACAAGGGGCCTATGGACCTGGCGCAAGGCACGCAAGCCCGACGCCCGTATCGAAGGCAAGAAACCAGAAGTCGCACAAGTGACGCTCGCAAGGGAGCAGGCTGCATGAACGCGCACGACCCGGCTTGGGCGCAGCATTCCCTGTTGGCATCACGGCGCCGGGAGTTCCTTGGCGCACCGATCCATGCGCTGACCATGGCCGAGACGCTGGCCATCGCCGACGAGGCGATGACCGTGCGGCGGCCGCTGCATCATGTGGTCGTGAATGTCGCCAAGCTGGTGACCATGCGCCAGAATGCCGAACTGCGCGAGGATGTTGCAGGGGCGGACGTGGTCAATGTCGACGGGATCGGCGTGCTTTGGGGCGCACGTCTGTGTGGCGTCGCGCTGCCCGAGCGGGTGGCGGGCGTCGACATCATGATCAATCTGCTGAGCCTCTGCGCGAAGCGTGGGTTCAGGCCCTATCTGCTGGGGGCCGAACAGCACGTTCTCGACGCGGTTGTAGCGAGACTTGCCAAGGACCATCCGAGCCTGGTCATAGCGGGGATGCGCAACGGCTATTTCAAGCCGGAGGATGAGGCCGGGATCGTCGCGGCGATCAACGCGTCGGGCGCCGACTGCCTGCTGGTGGCCATGCCGACACCGCGTAAGGAGCGATTTCTCAAGCGCTACCGCGACGAACTCGCCGCAAGCTTCGTGATGGGCGTGGGCGGCAGTTTCGATGTCTATGGCGGCAAGGTTGCCCGTGCGCCGAGGCTGATACAAGCAGCCGGCCTGGAGTGGCTGTTCCGCGTGGTCCAGGAGCCGCGACGCTTGTGGCGCCGCTACTACGACACCAACACTGCCTATGCCGGGCTGCTGTGCCGGGAGTTCTGGGAGCGTCGCTGGCGCCGAAACGCCGGTTTATAGGTTCGCGTTCACCCATAAAACAGGCGTTGGCCGTGGGAGCGACGTTCGAACTCCCGAGACTAAGGCCGTGACTTGGAAAACGGCGCTTAACATTGGGTTATCTGAGTGTCACGATCGTAGATGCCGGTCTCCGAATCATGGCCTCTCAAATATCAAGGTAAGCGCCCGCCTTGCGGCATGTTGCAGCCGGGGGCGCGTCACCCTTTCGGACTTAGATTACGGGTTTAGGATCGCGAAGGCTGTTCCAGGCCGGAGCGCTTTCCAACGCCGCATAGTTCCCCATTGCGATCTCCTGGACTATTTTCATTAGTGCTCCGCCAGCCGCGCGCGCAAGTGACCCGCCCACGCTTATCCGCCGTACGCCCGCCCCGGCAATCTGCTCAAACGTGAGACCGGAAACACCTTGGCCGAGGACATGATTGACCGGCACGCTGACAGAGCTGCAAATCTGCTCGAGAGACGCCAGATCCGGGACACCCGGCGCATACAGCACCTCAGCGCCAAGAGCTTCGAAGGCCTTTAGGCGGCGAATCGCCTCGTCGAGACCATACACGCCTTTACCCACCCCATCGGCGCGGGCGGTGAGCACGATGTCGTATTTTCGAGCAGCTGCAACCGCCGCCGCTACACGTGCCACCGCAGCATCAAAATCGCGTATTGGCTGGCCAGGCTTTGGTTGTCGATCTTCGATCGAAAGTCCAGCCAATCCCGCTTCGGCGGCAAGCCGGACGGTTTCAGCCACGCCTTCTGGTGTGTCTTCATAACAATCTTCCAAATCGGCAGTGACCGGCACGGTCGTCGAGGCGGCGATCTCGGCGGCATATGCCAAGCTTTCGTCGCGGCCGACTTCCTTTGCTCCGTCCTTCTTTCCCTTCAAGAAGGCGTAACCCGAAGATGTTGTCGCAAGCGCCCTAAAACCCAGACCAGCCATCATTCTCGCGCCGGCTACGTCCCATGGGTTTGGGATCAGGAAGCAGCCGGATTTATGAAGAACGCGAAATTGTTCAACCTTCTTGGATCGGGAAATCACGCTGCCCCCTCAGACTTGGAAAAAAAGCCGGGTTCGACTAAATGCCGATGATTGCAGCTTTTCAATCGTCCGTTTTTCCGCCGAGCGCGACGTGCGGACCACTATGGCGCCTCCTCTCATGACCCGAACACCCGGAGATTGAATGTCCGGTATGCAAGAGCCCGTCTCCGGCAAGGTACACCATGTGTTGTAAGCCTCGGAAATACCCGCTTACAGATCGCTTGCGAAATTACGCGATCCGTAGCCGCGCCCGCAACTGGGCGACGAATTGCGTCGCTGCCACAGGGTGGAATAGCGAGGTCAGCCCGAAGAAAACCGCAACTCCGGCGGTGCCGCCGGCGAGAAGCGAGAAGATTGCCGGCACGTCGCCGGCCACCATGCTGGCAAGCTTGGCGGCCACCCCTGTGCTGAGCGAGATGATTGCCGAAACACCGATGTCGCGCCACGGCACCGGCACCGGCGTGAGCCGCTCGCTGATGATGATGCAGGTTATGGAGCCAACCACCGAGCCGCCCGCCAGCGCCAAAGCGGCGCCGATCTCCGCCATCGAAGGGATCAATAGCAGAGACAATGCGATTGTTGCCGCCGAGCCGAAGAGATTTGCGATGATCAGCAGCCACGGCCGCTTGTGCGCGTGCACCACGACGCCATAGACGAAGCTCGTGAGGTTGGCACACAGCACGCTGAAGGCAATGATCGGAAACAGCAGGCCGAAGCGGCCGTGATATTGCGAGGGCAGCATGAGCTCAGTGATATCGCTGCTGAGCGCGACCAGCATAGCTGCAATCGGCAGGCAAAGCCGCATCATCAAGGCCATCAACTGCGACAGCAACCGACCCGATGCGGCAGGCCCGTCCTCGTCGAACCGGCTGACCACCTCGGGAAAGGCGCCCATGTTGATGGCGTTAGCGACCATGTCGATCGGTTGGCGGGCCAGCGCATAGGCTGCGGCGAAGATCGCCACAGCGCTGGCATCGTAATAGAACTTGAGGAACAGACGCTCCGCGCTGTTGAGCCCGAAGCCAACCAGCGCCATGATGATCAGCGGCACACCGAGCGCAAAGAAGTCTCTGTGGGTGAAACGCGGCGGACCGGTAACGACGCGTCGGGATGCCATGATGCCCGCCACGATGCCGGCAATCAAGGCGCCGAGGCTCGAGCCGAGCGATACCGTCAGAAAGCTATCCTGGAAGATAAGGATGGCGCCGATCGGCAGCGCGAGTTGCAGCAGGGCACGCAGGGCTTCGAGCATCGAATAGACCGAATGGCGCTGCTGCATCTGCAGCACCGTCAACGCGAAGCGGCTGATGGACCCGGCGACCAGATAGCCGCAGACCGCGATCGCGAACTCGACCCAGCGTTCCGGCACGACCACCGCCGACGCGCCTACCGATATGACCAGCGCCAGTGCCGTGGTGGCAAGCAACACCTGCCCGGCCAGCATCAGGCTGCCGCGGCTGACTTCGCCCTTGCCGCCGAGCCTGAGCAAGGCGATGCGCAGCCAGTTGGTGACGGCAATGTCGGTCATTTCGCCGACGGTCACCACCAGAGTGAGCAGGCCATACTCGGTCTGGTCGATCAAACGCGTCACGACGACCAGCAGGAGCAGCGCCGAGATTCGCGTCAGCAGGATCGCCGGAGCATAAATGAGCGTGGAACGGAGCAGCAAAGGCGTGTCCCTGGAAAATTCACCTTCGACTAGCCGCCGACTGGCGGAAAATCCAGCGCGATGACGGCGAAGGGTGAACAGATTCAGTTTGAACTAAAAGATTTGCCGTAAACCTTATCGGGAACGTTTGCTTTGCAGTTACCCGGTCTGTGTTATTTAGAGTACCATCATGTTGCAGCGCCTCATATCCGATCGAAAAATACATGTCCTGGTCGCGACGCCGTCGGGCGTTTCGGGCCAGGGCGGCATCGACCGCATCATGGGGGCGCTGAAGCAGGAGTTCGAACGGCAAGAAGTCACCGACATCGATGTGCGCTTCCTTGCCAGTCGTGGCTCGGGGCATGTCGGACTTTCGATCTTCTATATGCTCGGCTTTTGCTTACGGATGCTTAAAGCGCGTCTGGCTGGACGCGCCGATGTCGTTCATATCAACATCTCAGTCTCCGGCAGCACCTATCGCAAGATGGTGATCGCCGCCTGCGCACGGCTGCTGTCGATACCCTATGTCCTGCATTTGCACGGGGCGCAGTATCAGACATTCTGGAAAGACGATCACGGGTTCATAAGCCGCCGTATCAAAGCTCTGTTCGAGCATGCCGATCGGGTGATCGTTTTGGGCAGGCTTTGGCGCGATTTCGTCGCCAACCGGGCGCCAGGCGCTGCCGGCAATATCGTGATCGTGCCCAATGCGACCGAAGTCCCGTCGCTGGCGCATGTCGGTGGCGGCGGCCACGTGCATATCCTGTTCCTGGGTCGTATCGGCGACCGCAAGGGCGTACCGCAATTGTTGGACGCGCTGCATCGCATGAACCCCGTCAAGAACTGGCGCGCCACGATTGCCGGCGATGGCGAAATCGATGCGGCACGGGCAAAATCGGCCGGGCTGGGGATCGCAGACCGGATCGCCTTTCCGGGTTGGGTGGGACCCGACGATGTCGCGTCGCTGATCTCTTTCGCGGATATTCTGGTTCTTCCCTCCTTCGCCGAAAACCTGCCTATGTCGGTGATCGAAGGGATGGCAGCCGGTTTGGCGGTGGTGGCAACCCCGGTTGGCGCGGTCGAAGACATAATTACCGACGGGCAATCCGGGCTGCTGGTGCCGCCAGGCGATGTTACTGCGTTGACCGACGCGCTGGGCCGCCTCGTGGAGAGCCCAGCACTGAGGGCGAGGCTTGGTGCCGGTGCCATGGCCGTGCATCGGGAACGGCTTGAACTCGCCCCGTTTGTCGGCGCAATCTGCGATGTCTGGCGGTCGGCGGCGTCAAGCCGTCAACCGGTCAAGCGCTGAGGCTGATGATCGCGGCGGCGCCTCAAGCCCGAATTCGCGGTGGAATATCTCCAAATTCAACAGCGCCCATATCAGCTTTTCGTGGTCTGCGGCACCCGTGGTGTGTTCCGAGACGATTTGATCAAGCTGTTTCGGGCTCAAATAGCTGCGAATGACGGAGTTAGGCGAGCAAAGGTGGTCGTGCACGTAGTTCCTCATCGACCCCCGAAACCATTCGGCGACGGGCACCTTGAATCCGATCTTGCGGCGGTTGAGAATTTCCTCCGGAAGTATGTTGGCCATGCTGCTGCGCAAGATCAGCTTACCCTTCCGCCAACCCACCTTGTAGCGATCGGGCAATTTGCTGACGAACGCAACCAGATCGCGATCGAGGAACGGCATTCTTCCTTCGATTGAACCGGCCATCATCATCCGGTCGCCTCGTTCCAGGAGATTGTCGGGCAACCACGATGTCTGATCGAAAAATAGCGCGCGGCGAAGATGGGATGCTGTCGCGCTTGAGGAAAACGGTAAGTTGTTGCGTCCATTGCGGCAATTGGCCGGAGCACCGATGAGGCGACTGTGTTCCTGCTCTGTCATGGCTCCAAACCAGGAGATCATCCGGGTGGCAAAGTCCCTTTCACCCGCGCTTCGGGCAAATGTATCGAACTTGGCCGATGCGCCAGGCATGGCACGTATCAAAGGGGCGAGGAGGTTGTTGTGGAGCAAGGCTGGAACGAGCGACCGGTAGATTCCAGCCAGTGACTCTGCGCGATGTTTGGGATACCCGCCGAGAACCTCGTCTGCCCCTTCACCTGTGAGCACCATCTTGACGTCCTGTGAGGCTCGCTCCGACATCAGGTAAATCGGAATGTCCGAACTTTGTGAAACGGGCGCCCCCAGATGGCGAATCAACTTCGGCAGGTGGTCAATCAGGTCGTCCGCTTCTATGACCAGTTCGCAATGATCGGTCTTGAAATGATCGGCGACGCGTCTGGCGAATGGAAGTTCACTATAGGCCGGTTCGCTGAAACCGACCGAAAATGTGCGGATGGGCTTGTCGCTGTGCTTGGTCATCAGGGCGACGATTGCTGACGAGTCGAGGCCTCCGGAGAGAAAGGCGCCGAAAGGTGCATCGCTGCGCATTCTGATCTCGACGGAATGGTCGAGCAGTTCCAGAAATCGTCGCTTGGCGGTTTCGTGGTCGATGTCCTCGGTCAGGTCCGTTTGATCTGGAGGCGTATAATAGCGCGTTTCCGTCACAGTCCCTTGCGACCAAACGGCATAGCTTCCGGGGTTGAGCTTGCGGATTTGTTTAAAAAGCGTGCGCGGTCCAGGCACGTAACGCCAGCGCAGGTACTCGTGCACAGCGTCCAAATCGAGTTGCTGCGCATTTGGCTGCGATGACAACAACGCGTTGATCTCTGAGGCAAAGGACAGCAGTTTTTCGCTCTGCATGAGGTAAAGGGGCTTTTTGCCGAACGGATCACGGGCGAGGATCAATTCGTGCCTCTGAGCATCCCAGAGCGCAAAAGCGAACATGCCGCTCAACCGTTCGAACATGGACAAGTGCCACTGATCATAAGCTCTGAGCAGCACCTCGGTATCGGAGCGCGTTCGAAAATGATGACCGAGGCCGATCAGTTCCTGGCGCAGCTCGATATAGTTGTATATTTCGCCGTTGAAAATTATTCTGAGATGGCCGTCCTCGATATGCATCGGCTGATTTGACTCTGGCGCTAAGTCAATAATCGCCAGGCGGCGATGGACCAATGCCAATTGTTCCTCGCCAGTATTCAAGTCCAAGAACTCGATGCCTTCGGCATCGGGACCGCGATGCCGCAATGCATTTGACATTCTGGCGGCCCGCTCTTGTGGATTCTCGGCCCTTCGGCCGATCCACCCGGCAATTCCACACATTGTTCCCCCTAGGCGCGCGTATTCCTCACTCCAGTACAACAAATGTATTAAACACTTCGTGGCTAACAGATCGAGCCGCGAGGGAAAAACTGCCACAGGCCGTTCTCGATCCAACCTGGCGTTGAGAGGATCGAAGTTGACGGCTGCTCATCCGCGACGAGAACTGACGGGAATTAGGGCAGGCCCAGTGCCTGCAGCATCTCCGGGTCGGGCACCGGGGGGCCATCGGGCCGGATGAGGCTCATCCCATAGCGATTGGAGAACTCCCAGACAGACCATGGGATCGCGAAGCGTTCGGCCTCTCGGCGCACCGCCTTGAGATAGCGCGAACGGTCGGCCTCGAAGGCGCCCATGCGGCCGTCCGCTGACATGAGGATAGCGCCGAATTCGCCCATGAAGAGCCGCCGGCTTGGAATGCCATGGCCTTCAGCCCAGTCGACGGCCTGACGAAAGCTCGTCTCGAGTTGGCTCTGCCCCCAGTTCTGCTCGAAATATTTCGCTACTGCTTCGCGCGCGGTGGCCATGTTCATCATCTGCTCGACCCTGCTCAAGCCGGCAGCTTCCATCCGCGCCCTAAGGGTTTCGGTCACCACTTCGGGTGTACTGCTGTCGGCAGGCCAGGGAAGTCCCGAAACAAAGCTGTTTGTGTCGTCGGGCCGCTGGTGGGTGAAGCTGTGCGGCTCATACATATGGAAGCTGTAATAGAGGTTTGGGTCATCAAAGCCGGGGCTGAGGTTGACCAGTCCGGCAATGCTGCCGCCGCAGGCGCCGGTCGCAACGATGGTGAGTTCGCTGCTGACCGCTCGAATGTCGTGGACGGTCCCCGCCATGATCCGCTGCCAGTCATCGCTGCCGCTTGGATCGCAAGGGTAATATGCTGGCTCGTTGTAAGGTTCGAGGGCGACTTTGTCGGTGCCTATCTTGACCAGCATGGCGGCGACCGCCACAACCATCTGGCGGTAGCCGGCAACGCCCTCGCTGTCGGCGCCGCCGTAGATCATCTCCATGCTGTAGTCCGGAACCTGAGTGACGCCATGCAGGTCGAAAACCACCTTGAGGCCGGTCGACGTGATCCGCTCGACGGCGGCGGCAAGTATGTCCAGCGCCTGCTGCCGCCTGGCGCCCTCGCTGGCAAGCAGAGGGCCGGGATCGACGCTCAGCCGGACGAAGTCGAAGCCCATCGATCGGATGTGGGCAAACACCTCCCCGGCCGGCCAATCGGTGAACGGCCTGCTTCCCGCAAGCCACTCCTTTTCGCTGCGATAGGGCGGCCAAACGTAGGTTCCGTCTTTCTCCACCGGCGACCAGTTGAGCCACTCATGCACGCCAACGCCGCGCTTGAGAGGGATGGGCGCTGCCTCGGCCGCCATAACCAAGGCGAGCACCCAGGCAACAACACACACCGCTTTTCTCATCGCTCTCTCCGCATGGTCGCCGGAGATATTAACCGCAACGAACGGGAAAGAAGATTGCCGGCGCGCAGCTTTTCGACGGCATGGTATACAAGGACCGAAACGTTGACGGGGCGTGCATGAGAATCGGCTGGTACATCAACCGATTGCGCAGCATGGGACCGGCCGAGGTGTTGCACCGGCTGAGCGAGCAACGTCGAAGGATCGCGTCGCGCCGCCGCGATGATGGGTGGGAGCGCTATCCATCGCCGCAGTTGCACCCGGTGCTGCCGGGATTTCGCCACGCTGTGCTGGCAGCGACCGACGCTCAACGGCAAGCCATAGCGGCGGCCGCGCAAGAGACGCTTCAGGGCCGGTTTTCGGCACTCGGGCGGACATGGCCAAAGCGCGAGCCCGATGTTTTGTTTCCTGCTGAGCTTTGGCGTCTTGATCCGGTGACCGGCAGGCTTTGGCCTGGCTCCGAGGCTCATACTTTCGACATCGATTTTCGCCATGGCGGCGACCTTGGCGATATAAAATATGTCTGGGAAATCAACCGGCTGCAGCAATTGCCGCCACTGGCTGCACACCTGCTCCTCAGCGAGGACAATCGGTCCCGGAGGGCCATCGAGGTGGCAATCGGCAGTTGGCATTCCGCCAATCCGCCGTTCCGAGGCATTGGCTGGGCGTCCGGCATCGAGGTAGCGCTGCGAGCCATCAGCCTGATCGTCACCCTGGACCTCGTTGGCGACCGGCTTGACCCGGCGACCCTGCGGAAAGCCGGTGAGATACTCGCGGCAAGCGCCTATTGGCTGCCGCGGTTTCCATCGCGATATTCCTCCGCCAACAACCATCTCGTCGCAGAATTGGCTGGCGAATATCTGGTCGGCCTGGCGCTCGGGGCCGAATCCGAAATCGCCCACGGCGCCCTCCTGAATGAGACGCACAAGCAGATACTCGCCGACGGCGCCGGTGCCGAGCAAACGCCGACCTACGCAGCCTTCAGCGCCGAACTCATCTTGCTGTGCGCCGCCGCGGCACGCCAGGCGGGAACGCCGTTTCCCCCCGCTGTCGAAGCGCGTCTGGGTGCCTTCGCCAATTTCGTCGGCTGGCTGCCACTGAAAGCCGCCCGCTTCGGCGACGACGATGAGGGCCGCGTGCTGAAGCTGGGGGATGAGCCGAACTATATCCGATCCGTCGCGGCCGCCATCCAAGGCTTGCTGGGGACGCCGGGCAACGTGCCGGGGCCCGACGACTTTCGTTCGCTTTTCTTTGGTGCGCCGTCGGGCCCGGCACCGGCGGTGCATGGCTTGCAGACATTCGCGCGAGGTGGGCTCTCCGTCTGGCGCGGAGCAATGAATGGCCGCGATGTCGAACTGACGTTCGATCATGGACCGCTCGGTTATCTCTCGATAGCGGCGCACGGCCATGCCGACGCGCTGTCGCTCAGCCTGTGCATCGACGGTGAGCCGGTGCTGGTCGATCCGGGCACCTGGCTCTACGGTTCGGGAGGCGCATGGCGCGACTGGTTCCGCTCGACGCCGGCGCACAACACGCTGAATATCGAGGGTAAAAACCAAAGCACCATCGCTGGGAATTTCAACTGGTCGCACAAGGCAGTTGCGACGCTGGTGGACAGCGAGCCTGGAACGCACTGGAGGCTGTGTGGCCGGCACGACGGGTATAGAAGCCGCTTCGGCGTCATGCATCAGCGCACTTTGGCGCGCCAGGCCGATGGCATCCTCATCACCGACCAACTGCTCGGCGGCAAGCACCAGTCCGAGATCGTCTTCCAACTGGCCGCCGGCCTCCATACCGACCGGCATGAAAACACGGTCACGGTGTTGCGCCGCGACGAGGCGCTATTGGCCATCCGCTTTCCTGATGCCGCGCTCGACATCCGCGCCGGCGGTGACATGCCGGGGCAGGGCGGTTGGGTTTCACTGCGTTTTGGTACCAGGCAGCAAGCCGAACGCCTCGCCTGGCACGGTGAAGTGGGCGAAGCCGGAATCCATATCCATCTTGCTCCAATTCACCCGCCGCAACGGCAAAAACCGGCGCCAACGTAGAGTTGCCGGGCGAGTTCCAGCCGTATTCGACATTAATTACGTTTGGACATTTAGCGGTTTCGTTACTGTTGATCTGCTAGTCTCGCACCATCCAGCCTGCTTTGCCCGCTGCGCCCGCAACAGCCACTGGTTGCAGGCGGCGTAGCGGGTTTGGCGGGAATTTCGTGCTTTGCAATTCGCCCCAGGAGCCGCTGCAACGATGTTTTCCGAATTTGCCAGAGCGATTGTGGAAAAGCTTTCGAACGTCAATCTGACCACGCTCGGCCTGCTTCTCCTCACCGCACTGGGCAGCGCGGTGATCGCCTACTGGCGAACTGCCGAACATAAATCCCTCAGGGATTTTTTCGACTTCGCCTTCCCGGCGGAAGTCATCCTGCATCCGTCGGCGCGAGCCGACGCCCTGTTCTGGATCACGAAACGGGCGATGATGCCCTTCCTGCTCATTCCTGCCGGCGTCACCTTCGTCGTCGCGGTGGGCTACGGCACACGCGAGGCAATCGGCTGGCTCCTTAACACCCACGCGCCGCTTCTCGGCGGCCCGGCGGGACCGATGACGATCGTCATCTTCACCGCAACCATGCTGGTCGCCTATGATATTTCATACTACCTCTACCACGTCGCCCAGCACCGTTTCCCGTTCCTGTGGGAATTGCACAAGGTGCATCATTCGGCCGAGGTGATGGTGGGGATCACCAAGGACCGGGTTCATCCGCTGGACGATCTGATGAACCGTATGTGGGATGGCGTCATCCCGGGCATCTGCTTCGGCATCTGGAGCCTCATTGCACTCGATCCGGTAGAGGTCGCTATCTTCGGCATCAACGTCTACGTCATCCGCAACATCCTGATGATGGATTTTGTTCGCCATACGCATCTCAAGGTCTCGTTCGGCCCGTTGAACAACATCATCCTGTGTCCGCACTGGCACCAGGTTCATCACAGCATCGACCCACGTCATTATGACAAGAATTTCGGCCTGCTTTTTTCGTTCTGGGATCGGCTGTTCGGAACGCAATTTGTCCCGGAGCCTGATGAAGACCTGAAATTTGGCCTGATCGATCGCGATGTGCGCGATTATCAGTCGCTCTTTGGGCTCTACATCCTGCCGCTCAAGAAGATGACAAGGCATGTCATGCGACTGTTTCACAGGCGGCCCAATGTGGTCGCGCAGCCACAGGACAGTTCTCCTTCATGAACACCGTTGTTTCCATCGACGTCCTAGGCGCGGAGCGTCTGGAAATCGTCCGTTCGGCGGATCGCCTGGCGGCGGTCGAAGCCGCTTGGATGGACCTTTGGCATCGTACCGACGGGCTGATCTTTCAAAGCCATGCCTGGATTTCGGCATGGTGGAGTACCGTACAACGCCGTGACCAGCGCGCGTTGCGGATCGGCCTGGTGTGGAAGGGCGAGAAACTCGTTGCCGTCGTTCCGCTGGCGATCGGCAGGCGCAGGGGGCTGCGGTTTCTCGAATGGGCGGCCGGCAGCTATACCGACTATGGAGATATTCTCGTTGCCCCGGACTGCTCGTTGTCGGCGCTGCAGGAGCTATGGAGCCAACTCTGCGATGCCGGTGGCTTCGATCTTGCCCTGATCAATCGTCTCTCACCGGATGCGGCGGCCCGCAAAATTTTCACGCCGGGAGCTTCCAGCGGCATCAGGCTTCGTCCGTTTCACCGAACGGAAGTCAGCTATCGCGTTGCCGGACAATGGGAAAGCGGAGCGGCATGGTTCGCGGATCAGTCGAAAAAGACGCGCCAGAACTATCGGCGCGGCATCAAAGCGCTGGAAGAAACCGGAGAGGTGAGATTTCGCCTGCTTGCCCCCGACGAGCCGCTGCAACCGGTACTGGAGCGCCTCGCGGCCTTGAAGCGGAAATGGCTGACCGAGCGCATGCGTGAGTCCGACCTGTTCGAAGAGGGCGTGCCGGTACTCGCCGCGCTCGTCGACGCGCTGGCGCACGCCGGCGTGCTGCATATCTTCGTCCTGGAATGCAATGGCATAATGGTCGCGGTGTCGATCAACTTCGTCCAGCACGACGTGATGATGGCCTTCGTAACGACCTTCGATCCGGATTTCGGCCGGGCGTCGCCGGGTGTGATCCTGTTGATGGATTACGTACAGTGGTCGATCGATCACGGCTTGAGCGTGGTCGATTTCCTCTGTGGTGCAGAGTCGTTCAAACACAAATTCTCAACGCAGGCGGTTACGCTGGAATCCGTCATCGGAACGCGCACGGCACAGGGCGCGCTTGCATCCCTTGCCGATCGTGTCCTTCAGACCGTCAGGCACATGCGCGAGCGTTCATTGGCACCACCAGAGGGGCGCGATATCCCCGCCCAAGCCGAAGCAGCCTTGGACTAGCGGGACGCTGGCAAAAAAGCTCAAATGAAGCGCGGTATTGGACCGTTTTGCGGCGTAGTGCGGTCGCCGAGGTCGAGGAAGATTTCGTCGATGTAGCACCATCCCCAGCCTTCCGGCGGATCGTAGCCTTCGATGACGGGATGGCCGGTTGCCCGAAAATGCTTGGTGGCATGACGGTTGGGCGAGTCGTCGCAGCAGCCGACATGGCCGCATGTGCGGCAGAGCCGCAGATGCACCCACTGCGAACCGCTCTTCAGGCATTCCTCGCAGCCGAGCGCGCTCGGCGTCACGTCGCGAATGTCCCCGGCATGCCTGCATTCGTCCGCCATCATGCGCTCCTGGCCAGTTGAGGCGCCACGGCGAGACTGCCGCCTTGCGCGAGATATGCATGCAGCGCCGCAACCACCTGGGCACCTTCACCGACGGCAGCGGCGACGCGCTTGATCGAGCCAGCGCGCACGTCGCCGATGGCGAACACGCCGCTGCGGTTCGTCTCCAGCGCACCCGCTTGGCCAATGTCCGGCCCAGTGCGCACGAAGCCCTTCGCGTCCAACGCCAAGCCGCATTGCGCCAGCCAATCGGTGTTCGGATCGGCGCCGATGAACAGGAAGAGATGGTGGATCGGACGTGCTGTCTCCGTGTCGCGGTTGCGCCAGCGTACATTGCCAAGATTGCCGTCGTCGCCTTCCAGCGCCGTGATCTGCGTCTCAGCCAGCACCTCGATGTTCGGCTGTGCCCTGACGCGCTCCACCAGATAGCGCGACATGCTCGCATCCAGGCTGCTGCCGCGCGCCAGCAGCCATACCTTCTTCACATGCGCCGCCAGATAAACAGCAGCCTGGCCAGCCGAATTGCCGGCGCCGACCAGGGCCACCTCTTGCCCGGCGCAAAGCCGGGCTTCGATCGGCGAAGCCCAATAGTGCACGGAGGTTCCCTCGAATTGCGCCAGGTTTGCCATATCAAGGCGGCGATAGCGCGCCCCGCTGGCGATCACCACCGACCGTGCCCGCACGGTCTCCCCGCCGCCGACGGCGAGCGTGTAATGGGCGCCCGGCGTGTCGCTTGCACTGCCCAGCCGCTTCGCCTCGTCCGGTATCACCATTTCGACGCCGAATTTCTGCGCCTGATTGTAAGCGCGCGCCATCAGCGCCATTCCCGAAATGCCGGTCGGGAAGCCGAGATAGTTCTCGATGCGCGAGGAGGCGCCCGCCTGTCCACCAAAGGCACGGCAATCGAGCACGATCGTCGACAGCCCTTCGGAAGCCGCATAGACGGCCGCCGCGAGGCCGGCTGGTCCGGCGCCGACAATGGCCACGTCGTACAGCTTGTCGGCGTCGATCGGCCTCACCAGGCCGATGCAGCGGGCGAGCTCGTTCTCTCCGGGATTGAGCAGCAGCTTGCCGTTCGGGCAGAGCACGATCGGCAAATGGTGGATATCGACATGGAAGCGTTCGATCAGCGTCTTGGCGCAGGGATCGGTAGCGGAATCGAGAACCCGATGCGGCTGACCGCTGCGGGCCAGGAAACCTTGCAGCCGCAATACGTCACCGCTGTCGACCGGTCCGACAATGATCGGTCCGGCTGTGCCGCTCTCGAGCAGGCCGACACGGCGCAGGATCAGCGCCCGCATGATGCGCTCGCCGAGGTTTGCTTCCTGTACCATCAGGTCCCGCAGCCTTTGCGAGGCGATGACCAGCGCCTCGACAGGCTCGACCGCCTCCACATCCACCAGTGAGGGCCTTGCTGAAAGCTGCGCCAGCTCGCCGACGAAATTGCCCGCACCGTGCGTGACGATCGTTTCGCGCCGGCCGAAGCTGCCGCCCTGGGTGATATCCACCTTGCCGGACAGGATCACGATCAGACCGGGCGCCAGCTCACCGGCTTTGACGATCTGTTCGCCTGCAGCATAGGACACGGCTTCGCCGAAACGGCCCATGCGGTCCAGGTCAGGTTCAGCCAGCGCGGGAAACATCTGGTCGCGACGGGCAATGGAGATCGGATTGGCAGATTGAGACATGGTTCGAGCCTATCGCCGCTGTCCGACAGATTGAAGCGGTTTTTTGCGGCTTGCGGGCCGTAGGAACCTAACCCGCCTGTCGGTAAACGCTGTGCCCCTTCGCTTCGCATTTCACTGACAGCGGGCCGTGCGCCGGTGCCGTCGCGAGGTGCCTCACATTCCGTTGCATCTCCCTGATTTGTTTGATTTGCGTATTCCGGCAAACCCGACGCATGCTGCTTCGGCCGGCGCCTGTCTAAGCCGGCCAGGCCCGGCGCGCCGTCCTGTGTCAAACTCTCGGCCGCCGGGCTTCTGAACAGGAGAAACGGCCTGCGTCCGCTAGGCGGCTACCTGAAGCACGATCTTGCCGCGCGTATGCTGCTTCTCGAGCCGTTCCTCGGCTTTGGCGACGTCCTCGAGAGGATAGATTGCCTGCACGAACGGCCTGACCTTCCCGGCGTCGATGAGGCGGCTGATTTCGGCAAGCTGTGCTGCGTTCGGCTTGGTCAGATAGGAGACGCCGCGAGCCCGATGCTGGCGGGCCTTTTCCGCCGACGGTTCGGAAAGCGTTGAGACGAGCGTGCCGCCGGGTTTGAGCACGTCCCACGAGCGGTCCTGTGTTTCACCTGCTACAAGGTCGAAGACAACGTCGACGTCTTCGACGACCTCCTCGAAGCGCTGGTTCTTGTAGTCGACCGCCTGGTCGGCGCCAAGCGCGCGGACGAAATTGAAATCCTGCGCGGAAACGGTCGTCGCGACGAAGGCGCCCGCAACCTTTGCAAACTGCACCGCCAGATGACCGACGCCGCCGGCGCCACCATGGATGAGGACCCGCTGCCCGGATTTAAGGCCGCCGTGATCGAAAAGGCCTTGCCACGCGGTAAGGCCCGCAAGCGGCACGGCGGCGGCTTCGGCGTGGTTTAAGCGTTGCGGCTTCGCCGCCGCCTCCGTTGCCTTGACGACGACATATTCGGCGTTGCCGCCGCGGTCGTTGCCGAGCATGGCATATAGCGGATCGCCCTTCTTCAGCGTATGGGCCCGCGTGCCGCACAGTTCCACCACGCCGGATACGTCACGGCCGAGCGTGACGGGCAGATCCGCGCCCGAAGAGCCCTCGCGAACCTTGTAGTCGACGGGATTGACGCTTGCCGCGTAGACCTTGAGCGTGACCTCGTCGTCATGCGGCTGAGGCAACGGAACCGTGTCCAGCGAAAGAGCCTCCGGTCCACCAAAATCGTGGATACGGACGGCCTTCATGGTAATCATGGCTTGCTCCTCGTCGGTTTGCGGTCCAGTTCGCCTCTGAACAGTTTCACCGGCAGGCTGGCGTCTATCCGGCCGGCGGTTCGGTCGTGGCAAGGCCGGTCGACGGTGCGCCGTCAGTGTATCGTTTGCGAATGCTCGCCGCCGGGTTGCGAGATGCCGCTTAGCGCTTCACCGGCTGTCGCCGTCTCGCTGTTGGTGGCGAGGTCGCCCAGCGAAACGATGCCGACCAGGCGCTTGTCCCGATTAAGCACCGGCAACCGGCGCACTTTCAGATCAGCCATGTTGCGCAGAACATCCTCCGCGTCTTCGTCGTCGAAGCAATACCTGACCTCGGTGCTCATCACTTCCCGTACCTTGGCGTCAGGTGTCTTGCCTTGGGCGACGCCGCGGATTGCGATGTCGCGATCGGTTATCATGCCGACGAGCCGGTCGTTCTCGCCCACCGGCATCGCGCCGGCGTCGAGGCGACCCATCATTTCTGCCGCATCACGTAGGGTTTGCTGCGGACTGGCGATCTCGACGTCCTTTGTCATGCAGTTGCCAACTTTCATTTTAACCTCCGTTGGTTGCAGGCCCTGCCGCCGAATTCCGTGATGGAAGGGTGAATGAGCGCCAGCGCAAAACGTTCCATGGCAAGACCCGTTTCGAGCGCTCCGCCAAATCACCCTTGCCATCCTCCACTCCGACCGCCCTTCAGGCGGTCGGCCCGGGAAAAGTCGGTTCCGAAGGAATTTCGGAAGGGGTGCCAGGAGGAATCCCGATTGGCTCCTGGTCCGGCATTGGAATTGGATCCGGCGAGGGTGGGGGTACGCCTGGAGGTTCTCCCGGCGGAGTCTCCGGCGGGGCAGGCGGCCGGGCCGGCTCGGGATTGGGATTGTCCGGCAGTGGATTCGGGTTGTTCGGATCGGGATTGTCCATCGATCACTCCCTGACATCTGTGGCCTGATCTCCGCTCAGAGTGGGTTGTCGCAGCGGCGATCAGGCTCTCTTGTCCTAAACCAGGGGGAAGCAAAAGCGTTCCCGATTCCGACGCCAAGCGCGGTGCGAATCTATCGGGCGGTTCCCAGGCTGGCATACATTCCGTTGGTGCGGAATTGCGTCGGGTTGATGCCGTAGAGGCGGCGGAAGACCTTCGAAAAATAATTGGCATCCTCGAAGCCGCACATGATGGCGACTTCCTTGACCGGCAGGAAATCGGCCTTCGTCAGCAACTTCGCCGCGCGCTGCAGTCGCTGCTGCAGCACGAATTCGGCGGGCGGAAGACCTTCACTCTCGGCGAAGCAGCGCGAGAAATGCGCGCGGCTCAGGCCGCTGATCTCGGCGAGATCGGCAACGCGGAGCGGCCTGTCGAGATTGGCCTTGATGTGATCGATGACCGGTTGCATGGCGCTCTTGTCGTCGGTGACGGCATGCGAGCCGAAGACATCGTCGTAGAGCGCCATGGCGGCTTCATAGGCGACAGCCGAGGCGGCTCCGGGCGAGACCGCGCCTGTGATCAGGCGTACGCTGCAATCCGCGAGATGATCGATCGTCGAGGGCTTCAGCCGAAGCACCGGACCGACGGCGGCAAGGATCGACTTGTGAATGCGCAGTGCCTCCTCGCCGTTCATCGATATCCAGAAGAATTCCCAGCGTTCGCCCCTGGCCAGCCAGTAACGGTGGTTGTGCGGCACGAGAACCAGCAACGTATCGCCCCTTTGCAGACGGTAGTTCCGGTTCTCGTAGCGCAATCGGCCGATGCCGCTGATCGTGTGCTGGAGCACGGTAAACGGCGTCTGGCCGCGCCTGCGCCCATCCCAGTCGTAGACCTCGTTCTCGCGCACTTCATAGCCCGTGCTTGTCGGCATGGTGTGCAGGCGCTGGCGGCCGCGCGGCAGCGATACCGTCCTGCCCGCCGGCCCGGCGTCGATCAAGTTCCGCAGCACAAAATTACCCCTAAAAGCATAATCCTTCTCTGGTCGCGTGCTGAATTAGGCGCATAATCCCTCGAGAAAAGCAAAAGAAACCGCGGTCAAAGAGCGGACGGGAGGAAGCGCCGGAGTCCAGCCTGCACGCCATGGCAGGCGGGCCAGGCCTGTTTTCGCCGCCTTTGCCCTAACATTCGATCAGGTCGAGGTGAGACTGATGAGTTTCAAGATCGCTATCATCGGTGCGGGAAGCGTCGGCTTCACCAAGAAGCTCTTCACCGACATTTTGTGCGTTCCTGAATTCAGGGATGTCGAATTCGCGCTGACCGATCTCAGCGAGCGCAATCTCCAGATGATCAAGTCGATCCTCGACAGGGTCGTCGAATTCAACAGGCTGCCGACCAGGGTTACAGCAACGACCGACCGCCGTGCTGCCCTCGAGGGTGCCCGCTACGTCATCAGCTGCGTTCGCGTCGGCGGTCTCGAAGCCTATGCCGACGACATCCGCATTCCGCTGAAGTATGGCATCGACCAATGCGTCGGCGACACGATTTGCGCCGGCGGCATCCTCTACGGCCAGCGCAACATTCCGGTGATCCTCGATTTCTGCAAGGATATCCTCGAGGTCGCCGAGCCTGGGGCGAAATTCCTGAACTATGCCAACCCGATGGCCATGAACACCTGGGCGGCGATCGAATATGGCAAGGTCGATACCGTCGGCCTCTGCCACGGCGTCCAGCACGGCGCCGACCAGATCGCCGAAGTGCTCGGCGCCAAGTCGCGCACCGAACTCGATTACATCTGCTCCGGCATCAATCACCAGACCTGGTTCATCGACCTGCGTCTCAACGGCCGCAAGATCGGTAAGGACGAGCTGGTTGCCGCCTTCGAGGCGCATCCGGTCTATTCGCAACAGGAAAAGCTGCGCATCGACGTCCTGAAGCGGTTCGGCGTTTATTCGACCGAAAGCAACGGCCATCTTTCCGAATACCTGCCCTGGTACCGCAAGCGGCCGGACGAAATCACCCGCTGGATCGACATGTCCGACTGGATCCACGGCGAGACCGGCGGCTACCTTCGCTATTCGACCGAAACGCGCAACTGGTTCGAAACCGAATTCCCGCAATTTCTGGAATCCGCCGCGAGGCCGATCGATCCTGCCAAGCGCTCCAACGAGCATGCCAGCCATATTCTCGAGGCGCTGGAGACGAACCGCGTTTATCGCGGTCATTTCAACGTCAAGAACAATGGCATCATCGCCAACCTGCCGCAGGATGCGATCGTCGAGTCGCCCGGCTTCGTCGATCGCTTCGGTATCAACATGGTGGCCGGCATCACGCTGCCGGAGGGCTGCGCCGCCACTTGCATTTCCTCGATCAACGTCCAGCGCATGTCGGTTCATGCGGCAATCTCCGGCGATATCGACCTGCTGAAGCTCGCGGTCCTGCACGACCCACTGGTCGGCGCGGTTTCGACCCCGGAAGAGGTTTGGCAAATGGTGGACGAGATGGTCGTCGCCCAGGCCCGCTGGCTGCCGCAATATGCCGATGCGGTGCCGGCCGCGAAGGAACGGCTTTCGAAATCCAGGGTCAAGACCCGAGAATGGGCCGGTGCGGCACGGCGCGACGTCCGTTCGATCGAGGAATTGCGTGCGGAAAAAACGGCTCTCAAGCAGGCCGTCTGAATTTCATCGGGACGGATTGCGGTAAAGTTTCGGAGGGATTTTCGGCGCCGCACCGTCTGCATAGCGTTCGAGGAGAAATGGAGCGGCGTCAACGCGCTCCTGAACAACAGGGAGGAGAGACGATGAGGAATTTTCGAAACATTGGCATTCTCGCAGGGCTGGCGCTTGGCGTCTCGGCCTCGGCGCTGAGCGCATATGCATCCGAGCCGACCGTGCCGCCGGTGCCCGCGCAATTTCCCGCCGAGGGAAAGATCAAATATGTCGCGCGCGACTCCATCCTGGAGTTCAAGGCACTTCCAGAATACCACGAACCCGATTGGGTCACCGACAAATACGTCAAGCCAGGCAAGCTGCCGCCGGTCAAGGACCGGCTCCCGAAGGAGCCGCTGGTCTTCAAGACCGGCAACATGCCGGACGGCGTCGGCGTCTACGGTGACACGATGCGCCATGTCATCGGCGGCCGGCCGGAGGGCTGGAACTACGGCGCGGGGCAGACGCAAGGCTGGGGCGGCATCGACATCGGCCTCTCCGAATGCCTTACGCGAACGGCCCCGCTTTTCCAGGTCGAAGCCAAGGACACCGAGCCGCTGCCGAACCTCGCCAGGGGCTGGGACTGGTCGAAGGACGGCCACACGCTGACGATGCATCTGGTCGAGGGCGCGAAATGGTCGGACGGCGTTCCGTTCAACGCCGACGATGTGATGTTCTACTGGGACGACGAGGTGATCGACCCCAATGTCTCGCCGCTGAACGGCGCCACGCAGGAGACCTTCGGCGTCGGCACGACGCTGAAGAAAATCGACGACTACACCGTCGAGTGGACCTTCAAGGACGCCTTTCCGAAGCAACACCTCTACGCCATGGCTTACGGCAAGTTCTGCCCCGGACCGTCGCACATCCTCAAGCCGCAGCATCCGAAATACTCGAAGAACACTTACGAGCAGTTCAAGAACGCGTTCCCGCCGGAATATATGAACATGCCCGTGATGGGTGCCTGGGTGCCGGTGGCATACCGCCCCGACGACATCATCGTCATGCGCCGTAATCCGTACTATTGGAAGGTCGACGAGAAGGGCAACCAACTGCCGTATCTCAATGAACTGCACTACAAATTATCGACCTGGGCCGACCGCGACGTTCAGGCGGTGTCGGGGGCGGCCGACATCTCCAATCTGGAGCAGCCGGAGAATTTCGTCGCCTCGCTGAAGCGGGCGGCGCAAAAGGACGCGCCGGCCCGGCTTGCCTTCGGTCCGCGGCTGATCGGCTATAATCTGCGGATGAACTTCTCCGCCAACGGCTGGGGCAATCCCGACGAGCGTGGGCAGGCGGTTCGCGAGCTGAACCGCAACGAGGATTTCCGCAAGGGCGTTACCATGGCGCTCGACCGCAAGGCGCTCGGCGACTCGCTGGTCAAGGGTCCGTTCACCGCCATCTATCCGGGCGGCTTCTCCTCGGGTACGAGCTTCTACGACCGGAAGTCGACGGTCTACTACCCCTTCGATCTCGAAGGCGCCAAGGCGGAACTCGCCAAGGCAGGCCTGAAGGACAGCGACGGCGACGGCTTCGTCAATTTTCCTGCCGGCACCGCCGGCGGAAAGAATGTCGAGATCGTGATGCTCGTCAACAATGACTACACCACCGACAAGAGCCTCGCGGAGGGCGTCGTCGGCCAGATGGAGAGGCTAGGTCTTCGCGTTGTCCTGAACGGGTTGAACGGCGTCCAGCGCGACGCGTCCATGTATTCTGGCCGTTTCGATTGGATGGTCAGGCGCAATGATGAGGAGCTCACCTCGGTCGTACAGAACACCGAGCAACTGGCGCCGATCGGCCCACGCACAAGCTGGAACCATCGCGCTCCGGAAAACGGCCAGGTCGATCTGATGCCGTTCGAGAAGGACCTCGTCGACATCGTCAACAAGTTCGTCTCGGCGCAGGACAACGACGAGCGCGCCAGCCTGATGAAGCAGTTCCAGAAGATCTCGACGCAACACGTCTATACCGTCGGGCTGACCGAATATCCCGGCGCGCTGATCATCAACAACCGCTTCTCCAATATCCCGCAGGGAACGCCGATCTTCATGTTCAACTGGGCCGAAGATTCGATCATTCGTGAAAGGGTCTGGGTCGCTGTCGACAAGCAGCAGAAATATGAACTGTTCCCCGAACAGCTTCCCGGAAAGCCCGGCGACAAGGGTCCGACGAACTGAGTTTCCTCCCCTGACTTGAAAATTCCCGGCCGCGCTGCTGGCGCGGCCGGGACAAAGCCAGCGGCAAGGGGATAACTGAAACCGAGCGAGGAGAGAAACGGCCGATGCTGCGATTTCTGCTTATGCGCATAGCATCCGCATTACCGGTTCTCGCCATTTTGAGCGTGGTTACCTTCGCGATCATCCAGGCCCCGCCGGGCAACTATGCCGACTACATCCGCTTGCAGCTCATCAACCAGGGTGGAGCCTCCTTTGCCGAGGCCGATGCGCAGGCGAAGGCTTATAGCGTGGAGCATGGCCTCGATAAGCCGGTTCCGCTCCAATACCTGAACTGGATCGCCGGCATCGTCACCCGCGGCGACTTCGGCTACAGCCTGTATTACAACAAGCCCGTCGCCGACGTGGTGGGCGAGCGGCTGCCGCGCACGCTGCTGCTTGCGCTTGTCTGCCATCTCTTGGCTTCGGTGCTGGGCATCGGCTTTGGCATCTGGGCGGCGACCAGACAGTACAGCTGGATCGACAGTACGCTGTCAGCGATTTCCTTCCTCGGCATGACGGTGCCGCGCTTCCTGATGGCGCTGATCATCGTCTACCTGCTGGTCTTCCAGTTCAATGTGTCCGAGATCGGCAGCTTCTTTTCGCCGCAATTTGGCGGGGCGCCGTGGTCCTGGGCGAAGTTCGTCGATCTCGTCCGGCATGTCTGGCCGGTTGTCGCCATCGCCACCTTTGGCGGGCTCGCCTACAACATGCGGGTGATGCGCGGCAATTTGCTCGACACGCTGAACGCGCAATATGTCGAAACCGCTCGCGCCAAGGGTCTCAGCGGTGGTGCGGTCGTGATGCGCCATGCGGTGCCCAATGCGCTGCATCCGCTGGTCATGTATCAGGGCGTGGTGCTGCCCTATATGCTGACCGGCGAGATCGAGACTGCGATCATCTTTGCCCTGCCGACCGTCGGCCCGGCGATCGTCGGTTCGATGGCGGTTGGCGACGTCTATGTCACGGCGACCTTCATGATGGTGCTGTCGGCGACGCTGATCGTCGGCAACATCATCGCCGACATGCTGCTCGTTATGCTCGATCCGCGTGTGCGCCAATATGCAGGGTCCTGAGATGCTTGTGTTCGAGCCCTCGCTGCCGCCACTTGCCGAGGAGCCGGCCAAGATCAAGCCGCGCGGCAATGAGAGCTACATCGCACTCGTCTGGCGCCGCCTGAAACGGTCCTGGACCGGCATGGCCGGGCTCATCCTGGTCGCGTTTCTGGTGCTGCTGGCGGTGTTTGCCGACTTCTTCGCACCGATGGATCCCAAGGTGACCGATGTCGGCTTCGCCCCGCCGCAGATGATGAGCTTCCATGACAAGGACGGCAACTTCGTGTTCCAGCCACGCGTCTATGCCCTGGCGGATTCGGAAGACCTCGACCCGGTTACCTTCCAACCCGTCGTCGGGCCGGACTACGACCATCCGCGGCTGCTCGGCTTCTTCGTCAAGGGAGCGGAGTACAGACTGCTCGGCCTGCTTCCCGCGAACCGGCACTTCTTCGGCTCGACCGACGGCCAGCCGGTGCACTTCCTTGGCACCGACAAATTCGGCCGCGATGTGCTGGCTCGTGCGATTTATGGTTCGCGCATCTCGTTGATGATCGCATTGACCGTGGTTTTCATCGTCACCGTGATCGGCACGACGGTCGGCATGGTGTCGGGTTATTTCGGCGGCACATTCGATGTCTGGGTCCAGCGCTTCGTCGAACTGGTGCTCGCATTTCCGCAATTGCCGCTTTATCTGGCGCTAACGTCGCTGGTTCCGGTGACGGCGCCGACAAATGTCTTCCTGGCCTTCGTAATCGTCGTCATGTCGGCGCTTGGCTGGGCGCAGATGTCGCGCGAGGTGCGCGGCAAGACCCTGGCGCTGGCGCGAATCGACTACGTCCGTGCGGCGATGGCGGTCGGCGCCACGGATGGCCGCATCATCATGCAGCACATTTTCCCAAACGTGATGAGCCACGTGATCGTTGCCGTCACATTGGCGATCCCCAGTGTCGTCCTGCTCGAATCCTTCCTCGGTTTTCTCGGCTTCGCGGTGAAGCCGCCACTGATCTCCTGGGGGCTGATGCTGCAAGACACCGCCACCTATTCGGTCATTGGCACCTATCCCTGGATCCTCTCGCCGGTCGGCTTCGTGCTTGTCACCGTCTTCGCGTTCAACGCGCTTGGCGACGGACTGCGCGATGCAGTCGATCCTTATTGACGTGACATGATGCAACACGCGCTCGTCAAATCTTTCGCACCGCCTGTCCGGCTCGACCATGATGGACGTTCGGAAAACCCGGTCATCGATGCCCGCAACATCGCCGTCGATTTCAAGGTCGAGCACGGCATGGTGGAAGCGGTCAAGGACATCTCCTTCCAGCTCTATCGCGGCGAGACGATCGCCATTGTCGGCGAGTCCGGATCGGGCAAGTCGGTGACGGCGCGCACCGTCATGGGACTGTTGTCGAAGCGTGCGGTCGTGTCGCCGAAATCGACCGTCGAATACAATGGGGCGAACATCCTGAAATTTTCCGAGCGTGCCCGGCGCAAACTGCGCGGCGACCGCATCTCGATGATCTTCCAGGAGCCGATGAGTTCGCTCAACCCGATCTACACGATCGGCAGCCAGATCGTCGAGGCGATACGGGTGCATCGCAAGATGAGCCGCAGGCAGGCCGAGGCAAGGGCGCTCGAGCTGCTGCAGCAGGTGCAAATTCCTGAGCCCCAGGCGCGGCTGAAGCAGTATCCGCACCAGCTTTCCGGCGGTCAGCGCCAGCGTGTGATGATCGCCATGGCGCTGGCCAACGATCCGGACGTGCTGATCGCCGATGAGCCGACGACGGCGCTCGACGTGACGGTTCAGGCGCAAATCCTCAATCTCATCCGCAACCTGCAGAAGAAACTGCGCATGGCGGTGATCCTGATCACGCACGACCTGACCGTGGTGCGCCAGTTCTCCGACTATGTCTACGTCATGCAGCATGGGGAGATGCGCGAGCACAATGTGACGGAGAAGCTGTTCGCCAATCCGCAGCATCCCTACACATGCCACCTGCTTGCCTCCGAGCCGCGCGGCCAGGCAAATCCGTTGCCGGAAGGCGCCGACGTCATTCTTGAGGCCAAGGGTGTGCGCGTCTCCTTCATGCTGCGGCACGGCACGTTCATGAAGCCGGATCTGCGCGAACTTGTCGCCGTCGACAGCCTCAGCCTGACCCTCCGGCGGCACGAGACGCTGGGCCTCGTCGGCGAATCCGGATCGGGCAAGACCACGTTCGGCGAGGCGTTGCTCAGGCTCAACACCACGGACAGCGGCGAGATCTATTTCGATGGCCAGCCGATCCATGGCTGTTCGCGGGCGCAGATGCGGCCGCTGCGGTCGCGCATGCAGGTCGTCTTCCAGGACCCGTTCTCGTCGCTCAACCCGCGCATGACGATCGGCCAGATCATCGAGGAAGGGCTTGTCGTCAACCGCATCGGCGCCACGAGGAACGATCGGATCGAGCGGGTGCGCGAGGCACTGATCAGCGCCGGCATGCCGGGCGATATCCTGTCGCGCTTCCCGCACGAGTTTTCCGGCGGCCAGCGCCAGCGTATTGCGATTGCCCGCGCCGTCGCGCTCGAACCGGAATTCATCGTACTCGACGAGCCGACATCGGCGCTGGATCTCTCGGTCCAGGCGCAGATCATCGAACTGCTGCGCAAGCTGCAGCGCGAACGGGGCCTGAGCTACATCTTCATCTCGCACGATCTCAAAGTCGTGCGGGCGCTGTGCCATCGCGTCATCGTCATGCAGCGCGGCCGGATCGTCGAAGAGGGGCCTGTCGACGAAGTCCTGTCCCATCCCAAAACCGCTTACACCGAACGGCTGGTCAAAGCCGCTTTCGAGGTAGCCTGATTGTTATGCCGGAGGTTATTGTGGCAAGAAATCCCAAGGTCGCTTTCATCGGAGCTGGCTCGACGGTGTTCATGAGGAACATCGTTGGTGACATATTGCAGCGTCCGGCTTTATCCGGCGCGACGATCGCACTGATGGACATCAATCCGCAAAGACTTGAAGAAAGTGCAATCGTCGTTGGCAAGTTGATCTCGACGCTTGGCGTAAAGGCCAAAGCCGAAACCTATTCGGACCAGCGCAAGGCGCTGGCGGGCGCCGATTTCGTCGTCGTCGCCTTCCAGATCGGCGGCTACGAGCCCTGCACGGTCACCGACTTCGAAGTTCCGAAGAAATACGGGCTGCGCCAGACCATCGCCGATACGCTCGGCGTCGGCGGCATCATGCGAGGCTTGAGAACCGTGCCGCATCTGTGGAAGATCTGCGAAGACATGCTCGCGGTCTGCCCGCAGGCTATCATGCTGCAATATGTCAACCCGATGGCGATCAACACCTGGGCGATCGCGGAGAAATACCCCGACATCAAGCAGGTCGGCCTCTGCCATTCGGTGCAAGGCACGGCAATGGAGCTGGCGCATGATCTCGACATTCCCTACGAGGAGATTCGCTATCGCTCGGCCGGCATCAATCACATGGCCTTCTACCTGAAGTTCGAGCATCGCCAGCCGGACGGCTCCTATCGCAACCTCTATCCGGATCTGCTGCGCGCCTATAGCGAAGGGCGGGCGCCGAAGCCGGGGTGGAACCCGCGCTGCCCGAACAAGGTGCGCTACGAGATGCTGAAGCGCCTCGGTTACTTCGTCACTGAAAGCTCCGAACATTTCGCGGAATACACGCCCTATTTCATCAAGGACGGGCGCGAAGATCTGATCGAGAAATTCGGTATCCCGCTCGACGAGTATCCGAAGCGCTGCATCGAGCAGATCGAACGCTGGAAGGGGCAAGCGGAAGCCTATCGCTCGGCTGACAAGATCGAAGTGGAGCAGTCGAAGGAATATGCGTCCTCGATCATGAATTCGGTCTGGACCGGCGAGCCGTCGGTGATCTACGGCAATGTCCGCAACAATGGCTGCATCACGTCATTGCCATATAATTGCGCGGCCGAGGTGCCGTGCCTCGTCGACGCCTCCGGCATTCAACCCACCTTCATCGGCGACCTGCCGGTGCAGCTTACTGCGCTAATCCGCACCAATATCAACGTCCAGGAGCTGACGGTCCAGGCGCTGATGACCGAGAACCGCGAGCACATCTATCACGCGGCGATGATGGACCCGCACACGGCGGCTGAGCTCGACCTCGACCAGATATGGTCGCTGGTCGATGATTTGCTGGTTGCGCATGGCGATTGGCTGCCGGCCTGGGCGCGCGGAGCGCGCAGCGTTCGGGCGGCCTGAGTATTGTACTAGGTTCAAATCACGGCAAGGCGAACTCGGTTTGCACGCTCGAAGAGCAGAGTACCGTGCAGAAGAGGAAATTACCTTTCGCTATAAATATTGGGAAGATATTCGCGTTTTGGTAATGTTCTACTGGGAGATTTGATTGACTGCTGGAAGTGGAGGAGAAATTCGGTGGGCGAGATGCGACAGACTACTCGGACCCTACGTTTCTCCCTGGCGCTTGGCATCGTGTTCTGGCTGTTGCTCGGCTCGTCTGCCCCGGCCGCGGCTGCCAAGCTTTCGCCGGCGCAGGCTTCCGTCGTTGCTGCGGAGATAGCCAAGCTCAAATTTCCTGAGGAGCGTGCGCTCGCCAAGGGTTGGACGGATGCGAAGAAAGTAGCCGAGTTCATCTGCCGCCCAGTTGCCAGGAAAGCGCTAAAGCGTCGCATCAAGGGTGTCGATCGGGTGTTCCTCGGGACCGACGATCCCAGCACGCTGCAACTCGTGAGCAACCGTCGGCTGACGGGCAGCGGCCAAGCCCGAACGGGCGACGACTGGCAAGCCTTCAGCTTTTCCTGCGGGCTGAATCCACAGACCGGGAAAGCCGTGTCGTTCGAGATTGTCCCCTTGGCGTCAACCGGTTCGGTTCCCGCTGTCGAGGACAAGCCTGCGCCCAAGTGGCCGCGTTACTTCGGGCCTGGGCCAGTGCGCTCTCCCACCTTCAATCCGAAGAAGTGGCCGGGTCAAAATCCGTAGGAACGACCGGCATCGGTAGCACGCCCGCGGCACCGATTCGTATCGATCCGGGCGGCTTTGCACTGCGAAATGACGGCCCGACGCACTGCTGTTGCTCACATTCGATGCCGGCAGCTACACTACAGGCTCGACCATCGAGATCGATGGCGGCATCTCGTTTCATCGTTGTGAGCGCCATGAATTTCGACATCCCCGTCCGCACCGAGGCCTTCCGCAGCCGGATCGCCGATTTCGTCGAGCGCGAAATCCTGCCGCTCGAGGCAGACAAGGCTTCCTATGACGGCCATGGCAACATCGCGCTGCCGCTGCTCGAAACGCTGCGGCCAAAGGCGAAGGCGGCTGGCCTGTGGTGCCTGCAGTTGAAACCCGAGACTGGCGGGGCGGGCCTTTCCAAGGTGGATATAGCTGTCTGCTATGAGGCGATGAACCGCTCGATCTTCGGTCCGGTCGTGTTCAATTCCGCGGCTCCCGACGACGGCAACATGATGGTGCTGGAACGGTTGGGGACGCCGGAGCAGAAACAGAGATGGCTGAAGCCGATCGTCGATGGCAAGGTGCGCTCGGCTTTCGCAATGACGGAACCGCATCCGGGCGGCGGGTCGGACCCGTCGATGATCATGACCAGAGCCGAGCGGCGCGGCGACAGATATGTCGTCAGCGGCCGCAAATGGTTTATCACCGGGGCGCAAGAGGCGAGCCATTTCATCCTTGTCGCACGCACCTCGGACGATCCGCGTCACGGCCTTTCGGCCTTGCTGTTCCACAAGGACCAGCCGGGCTGGCGGATCCTGCGGCGCATCGAGATCATGGGACCGGAAGAACATGGCGGCCATTGCGAGCTGGAATTCGACGGGCTTGAAATCCCGGTCGAGGACGTGCTTGCCGGCGAAGGCAGCGGCCTCAGGGTTACCCAGGTCCGGCTCGGTCCAGCGCGGCTCACCCATTGCATGCGCTGGCTCGGCCTTTCCAAGCGCTGCGTCGAAATCGCGCGCGCTTATGCCGCCGAGCGTAGCGGCTTCGGGCAGCTTTTGGCCGACCGCGAGAGTATCCAGCTGTTGCTCGGCGACCTTGCCATGCGCATCGAGATCGGTCGCTTGCTGGTGATGAAGGCGGCCTGGGAGCTCGATCGCGGTGGCTTTGCCCGCAAGGAGGTTTCCATGGCCAAGATCCAGGTCGCCAATGTGCTGCATGACGCCGCCGACGTGGCGATCCAGATCAACGGCGCCCGCGGCTATTCGAAAGACACTGTGCTCGAATGGATCTACCGCTATGCCCGCCAGGCTCGCCTGGTCGACGGCGCCGACGAGGTTCACAAGATGGTGCTCAACCGCTTCCTCAACGAGGAAGGTACAGGCTTCTGGCGCTGGCATGTCGAAGCCGGCACGCAAGATGACACAGGTCGCAGCGGGAACCGCTGAGCCGGCAATGAGGACGGATTTCGATCCAACGCGCCTGGAGGATTTTCTGAGAGCGCATTTTGGCGATGGCCAGATGTCGCTTGAGCGGATCGTCGGCGGCCAATCCAACCCGACCTATTTCGTCGACTATGGCGGCCGCCGCATGGTGCTGCGCAAGAAACCTCCGGGACCGATCCTGCGCGGCGCTCATGCCGTCGATCGCGAATACAGGGTGATCGAAGCGCTCGCGGAGACAGAGGTGCCGGTGCCGCGGCCGGTGCTCTTTCACGACGGCGACGAGCCGCTTGGCACGCCGTTCTATCTGATGCAGCGGCTTGACGGCCGGGTGTTCCACGATGGCTCGTTGCCGGGACTGGCGCCGGACGAGCGGCGCGGCATCTATTTCGGCATGGCCGAGGCGCTGGCAAAGCTGCACGCAGTGCGGCCGGAAGAGGTCGGGCTCGGCGATTATGGCCGTCCCGGGAACTATTTTGAACGACAGATCGCGCGCTGGACCAGACAGTTGCGGGAATCGCCGAGCGAGCGCATCACCGCGCTCGAAGCCGTCGCCGAATGGCTGCCGGGACATCTTCCGCCAGATGACGGCCACGTCTCGATCGCGCATGGCGACTTCCGTTTCGGCAACCTCATCTTCCATCCCGAGCGGCCCGAAGTGATCGGCATACTCGACTGGGAGTTATCGACCCTTGGCCATCCGCTTGCCGATCTCGGCTTCTGCTCGATGCCCTGGCATTCCTCGCCTGACGAATATGGCGGCATCCTCGGTCTCGATCAGGCAGCGCTCGGCATTCCGACACAGCGCGAATTCCTCGATCATTACTTCGCCCACGCGGTGCCGACGGCGCCGCTGCAACGGTTCCATCTGGTGTTTGCCATGTTCCGCTTTGCGGTGATCTTCGTCGGCATCGCCGACCGCGTGCTGGCCGGCAGCGCGGTTGCGGCCGATGCGGCCGACGTGGCACCGCTGGCCGGCCGTTTTGCTGCACGCGCCATGGAAGTCATCGACGGCGCGCGGCCCTGGTGAAGAGAGGCTGGCAATCGGCTGAGCGAGCCGCACGCGATACGCGTTCAGTTCATTCGAACCTCCGGTTCCGCCAGCAGCGGAATCTCCAGGCCACGCCGCAAGCCGGTGGCGACGACCGACACCCTGAATTTTCCGGCGAGTGCCTTGTCGAAGATGGCGCCGACGATGATGTCGGCATCGTTGTCGACCTCCTCGCGGATGCGGGTAGCCGCTTCATCGACCTCGAACAGCGTCATGTCCATGCCGCCCGATATCGAGACAAGGACGCCCTTGGCGCCCATCATCGAAGCTTCGTCGAGCAGCGGGTTGGCGATTGCCGCTTCCGCCGCCTTCTTGGCACGGCCTTCTCCGGCGGCCTCGCCGGTTCCCATCATGGCGCGGCCCATGTCGCGCATCACCGACTTCACATCGGCGAAGTCGAGATTGATCAGCCCTTCCTTGACGATCAGATCGGTGATGCAGCCGACACCCGCATAGAGAACCCGGTCGGCCATGGCGAATGCGTCGGCGAACGTGGTTCTGGCGTCGGCGATCCTGAACAGGTTCTGGTTGGGGATGACGATGACGGTATCGGCGCTTTCGCGCAGGCGCTCGATGCCGTCATCGGCAGCGTGCATGCGGCGCCTGCCTTCGAAGACGAATGGCTTGGTGACGACGGCGACGGTCAGTATTCCGGCTGCCCGCGCTGCCTGCGCTATAACAGGCGCGGCACCTGTTCCGGTTCCGCCTCCCATGCCGGCGGTCACGAAGCACATATGCGTTCCAGCAAGGTGATCCATGATCTCGTCGATGGATTCCACGGCCGCGGCACGGCCGACCTCGGGCAGGGACCCGGCGCCCAGGCCTTCGGTGATATGAGCGCCCAACTGGATCAGCCTCGTTGCCTTCGACATGGCAAGGGCCTGGGCATCGGTGTTGGCGACGATGAATTCCGCGCCCTGCAGGCCTTCGGCGATCATGTTGTTGACGGCGTTGCCGCCGCCGCCGCCGACCCCGACGACGGTGATCTTAGGCCTCATCTCCGAGATTACCGGCCTCGTCGCGGTGTTCATTGCCGTTCTCCCTGGATACGCCGAGTGGTCGCTGGAAGCTTGTCCCGGGCGCACTGCGAAAACTTTGAACCGGGCAGTGCGAATCAGAACAGCCCAGAATGCAGGGAATCAGAGCGCGGAGCGGGCTGCAAGTGCGCGATGTGCCTCTTAGGCGACTTGCGCCTGAAAGTTCACGCAATGCGCCTCAGATCGTGGCGCGGGCGCCGCACGCTACAACTTCGGCGCGAGGCGCTGCGCGACATGATCGGCAATCGCCAGGCAGGAGGTCAGGCCGGGGCTTTCGATGCCGAACAGGTTGAGCAGGCTGTCCACGCCATGCGCCGCCACGTCCTGGATGACGAAGTCGGCATTGGCCTCACCGGGACCGGACAGTTTTGGCCGGATGCCGCTATAGGCGGGCTGCAGGCTGCCATCGGCCAGGTCCGGCCAGTATTTGCGGATCTCGCTGTAGAAGCGCTCGCCACGAGCTGGATCGACGCGATAGTCGAGTTGATCAGTCCATTCGACGTCCGGCCCGAAGCGGGTGACGCCGTCGAGATCGAGCGTCAGATGAACACCGAGTCCGCCTGGTTCGGGTACTGGATAGATCAGCCGCGAGAAGGGCGCCCGGCCGGCCACCGAAAAATAATTGCCTTTGGCGTAATGGAGCTTTGGCACGAACTGCTGATCTAGCCCTTCAAGCGAGCGGGCAAGCGCTGCGGCGCTAAGCCCGGCCGCATTGACGAAGCGTGTGGTAGCGATCTCGAAGCGCTCGCCGCCGGTAGCGTCCACCGTGTCGAGCACGACGCGGCCCGCTTCGATGCGGCCGGCGGCGACGCGGGTGTTGAGGCTGAGTGCCGCCCCGTGCTCCTCGGCATCAGCCAGCAAGGCAAGCATCAGGGCATGGCTGTCGACGATCCCGGTGGCCGGCGACAGCAGCGCCGCCGTGCACTTGAGGCTGGGCTCCAGCGCATGTGCCTCGGCTTCGCTCAAGGGCGCCAGGTCGCCAGCGCCGCAAGCGCGCGCATTGGCCCGGATCGAGGCGAGCACCGGCTCCTGTTCGGCATTTGTGGCGACGATGAGCTTGCCGCAGCGCAAATGCGGGATCGCACGCTCGTCGCAGTAGCGATAGAGCTTTTCCCGGCCCGCCACGCAGAACCGGGCTTTCAGCGATCCAAGTGGATAGTGGAGGCCGGCGTGGATGACCTCGGAATTGCGCGAACTTGTTCCGGTGCCGATGGCGCTCTCGGCTTCCAGCACCAGCGTGTCGATGCCGCGCTTCGCCATCTCTCGCGCGATCGCCAGGCCAACGACGCCGGCGCCGGCGACAATGCAGTCGATTTGGTCCACGATCAGGTCAAGCCGAAGTTCTGCATGCGTCCATCCATCCGCTGGCCCTGTCGAAAGCGCTTGACACTATATCGTTCGAGAAAGATGCATCAAACCGCATAATGCACGGGGCCTGCCGATGCGGACCCGCACAGGAGCCATCATGGACGCACGACCGAACTCCCCCGAAGCCCGCGACATAAGCTTTCACATGCATGGCTACACCAACGCCCGCAAGCATCAGGAGGCAGGGCCGCTCGTCATCGAGAAGGGCGACGGCATCTATGTCGAGGACCTCGCCGGCAACCGCTATATCGAGGCGATGGCCGGGCTTTGGAGCGTCGCGGTCGGTTTTTCGGAGAGGCGGCTGGTCGATGCGGCGGTACGGCAAATGTCGAAGCTGCCTTACTATCACGACTTCGGCTCCAAATCGCATTCACCGCTGATCGATCTTGCCGAGAGACTGGTGCAGATGGCGCCGGTGCCGATGAGCAAGGCGTATTTCACCAATTCCGGCTCCGAGGCCAACGATACGGCCATGAAGATGATCTGGTACCGGTCGAATGCGCTCGGCCAGCCGGCGCGCAAGAAGATCGTCAGCCGCAAGAAGGGCTATCACGGCGTCACCATTGCCTCGGCGAGCCTGACCGGACTGCCCAACAACCACATTTCGTTCGATCTGCCGATCGCCAATGTGCTGCACACCTCGACCCCGCACCATTGGCGCGAGGCACTGCCGGGTGAAAGCGAAGAGCGGTTTTCGAGCCGGCTCGCCGACGAGCTGGAAAAGCTGATCCTGGCCGAAGGACCGGAAACCATCGCCGCCTTCTTCGGCGAACCGATCATGGGTGCTGGCGGCGTCATTGTTCCGCCTTCCGGCTACTGGGAAAAGATCCAGGCGGTGCTGTCGAGATACGACATCCTGCTGGTCGCCGACGAGGTGATCTGCGGCTTCGGCAGGACAGGTGAGATGTTCGGCTCGCAGACCTTCGGCATCAGGCCCGACATCATGGTGCTGTCGAAGCAGATCTCTTCGTCCTATCTGCCGATCTCGGCCTTGCTGATCAACGAAAAAGTGTTCGAGCCGATCGCCGACGAAAGCAATCGTATTGGCACCTTCGGCCACGGCTTCACCGGCGGCGGCCATCCTGTTGCGGCAGCGGTCGCGCTCGAGAACCTGAAGCTGATCGAGGAGCGCGACCTTGTCGGCAATGCGCGTGCGGTCGGCGCGCATATCCAGAAGCGGCTGCGCACGCTCGCTTCGCACCCGCTTGTCGGCGAGGTGCGCGGCATCGGCCTGATCGCGGCGGTCGAACTGGTCGGCGACAAGGCGAACAAGGCGCCGTGGGGGAAGACCGGTGAACTGGGCGGGCTCGTCAACGGCTTCATGCAGCAGAACGGCGTCATCTCGCGCAATATGGGCGATGCGCTGGCTTTCTGCCCGCCGCTGATCATCACCGAGCCGCAGGTCGACCAGGTGATCGACGCGTTTGAAAGATCGCTCGAGGCTGCCGTCAAGCAGGTCCGATCGCCAAGCTGATCGCACTATTTAGCGATGTCCGACCGCATCTGGCACGACGACCAGCTTGCCGACGAAATCCTTGGCGATGAAATCGGCCTGGGCGCGATGGAAATCGGAGAGCTTGTAGACGCCGCCGACCAGCGGCCGGATCTTCTTCTCCTCGATGTAGCGCACGATGCGGCGGAAATCCGCCCGTGTGCCCTGGCTCGAGCCATGCAGTTGCAGCTGTTTCAGATACATGGTGCGCAGATCTAGCTGCACGACGGGGCCGGCAATTGCACCAGCCGTGGTATAGCGGCCTTCCGGCCTCAAGATGCGCAGGAGGTCGTTGAAGATCGCGCCGCCGACCAGATCGGCCACCACGTCGATCGGCTGGCCCCCGGTCGCCGCGCGAACGGCGGCCGGCAGATCGGCAACGCCACGGGTGATCACCGCCTCGGCGCCGATATCACGCACCGCCTTTTCCTTGCCCTTGCCGGCAATGGCATAGGGAATGGCGCCGCGTGCCCGCGCCAGCTGCACGATGCCTGAGCCGACGCCGCCCGAGGCGCCGGTGACCAGCACCCGCTCGCCGGCTTTCAACGCGGCGCGTTCCAGCATCTGCTCGCCGGTGAGATAGGCGCAGCAGAAAGTGGCAAGCTCGACATCGGTCAGATCGGTATCGACGACATGGGCGTTTTCGGACGGTACTGCCTGGTATTCGGCATAGCCGCCGTCGCGGCCATGGCCCATATAGTCGATGTCGGCGAGTGAATCGTCGTCGCGATTGTAGATGGAGAAATCGACCATCACCCGCTCGCCGATGCGAGCCGGCGACACGCCGTCGCCGACGGCAACGATGTTGCCGACCGTGTCGGTGCCCTGGATGCGCGGGAAGGTCAGCGTATTGCCCTGACGACGCCAGGTCGACACAGCGGCGGCATCCTCCTCCGTGCCATAGGCGCCCTGGCGCACCCAGACGTCGGTGTTGTTCATACCGCAAGCGGTGACCTTGACCAGCACCTCGCCCCGGGCGGGCGAGGGCACTTTCACGTCGGTGCGGTAGACGAGCTTTTCCGGTCCGCCGTGCCCGATCAACTGCACGGCGGCCATGGTGGCGGGGATGGTCTTGGTCATGGCATTCATGTCGGTTCTTCAGATGTTGGCAAACACGCTCTTCACCGCATCGGCCGTCTTGGAGACGACGATGTCGGCCTCTTCCCGCGTCAGGCAGAGCGGCGGCGCAAAACCGAGAATGTCGCCCTGCGGCATGGCGCGGCCAATGACGCCGCTTGCCGCAAGCGCGGTCGCGATCTGCGGACCGATCTTCTGCGAGGCATCGAAGAACACGCGATCGTTCTTGTCGGCGACGAACTCGATTGCCGCCAGCATGCCGTCGCCGCGCACGTCGCCGACGTTTTTGTGGCCACCGACGGCTTTCGTCAGCTCGGCGCGGAAATAGGCGCCAGTCTCGCCGGCGTTCCTGACCAGATCCATCTCGTCGATCAGTTCCAAATTGGCGACGCCGGCGGCCACGCAGATCGGATGCGCCGAATAGGTCCAGCCATGGCCGAGCGAGCCGAGCTTGTCGGAACCCTGCACCAGCACCTGCCAGACTTTGTCTGAGACTATGACGCCGGAGAGCGGCGCATAGGCTGAGGTCAGGCCCTTGGCGATGGTGATCAGGTCGGGCTTGATGCCGTAATGGTCGGAGCCGAACATGGTGCCCAGCCTGCCAAAGCCGGTGACGACCTCGTCGGCAACCAGCAGCACGTCGTACTTCTTCAGCACCGCCTGGATCTTCTCCCAGTAGCCGGCCGGCGGCGGCACGATGCCGCCGGTGCCGAGAATCGGCTCACCGATGAAGGCGGCGACCGTTTCCGGCCCTTCGGCGAGGATCATCTCCTCGAGCTTGTCAGCGCAGTGTTGCGAAAACTGCTCCTCGCTCAGCGAGCGGTCGGCGCGGCGGAAATAGTAGGGCGCCTCGGTGTGCAGGACCGGCGCACGCGGCAGGTCGAAGGCGTTGTGGAAAAGGTCGAGGCCGGTCAGCGATCCGGTCATGATGCCGGAGCCGTGATAACCGCGCCAGCGCGAGATGATCTTCTTCTTCTCGGACCGGCCGAGCACGTTGTTGTAGTACCAGATCAGCTTGATGTTGGTTTCGTTGGCGTCGGAACCGGAGAGCCCGAAATAGACCCTCGACATGCCTTGCGGCGCGCGGTCGATGATCATCTTGGAAAGCGTGATCGATGCCTCGGTGCCGTGGCCGACATAGGCATGGTAATAGGCGAGGTTCTTGGCCTGTGCGGCGATGGCGTCGGCGATCTTCTGGCGGCCATAGCCGACATTGACGCAGTAGAGCCCGGCGAAGGCGTCGATGCTCTTCTTACCGGTATTGTCCCAGATGGTGACGCCTTCGCCACCGGCAATCACACGCGTCGGGCTCTCGCCACGCGCATGGGTGCCCATATGGGTCGAGGGATGGAAGAAGTGATCGCGATCCCAGGCGGCGAGTTCGTTTGACTGGTCGAGCATTTTTTTACTCCTGAGAAAAATGTGTCGGGCGCGGCTCACGCAACGTCGAGGCAGAGATATTTGAGATCGGTAAAGGCTTCGAGCCCGTGACGCGAGCCCTCGCGGCCGATGCCGGACTGCTTGACGCCGCCGAAGGGGATCGGCGCGCCGGTGATCTTGACGCGGTTGATGGCGACCATGCCATAGTCGAGCGCGCGACCCATGCGCAATTGCCTGCCGCCATTCTCAGTCACGACATAGGCAACCAGGCCGTATTCGGTGGCGTTGGCGCGGGCGATGACCTCGTCCTCGCTGTCGAAAGGCGTCACTGCCGCAACCGGACCGAAGGTCTCCTCGCGCATGATCAAAGCGTCGTCTCCAACGTCGGCAAGCACGGTCGGCTGGTAAAACAGCGGCCCGGCCGGATGGCGCTTGCCGCCGGTCAGGCAGCGCGCGCCTTTGGCGAGCGCATCGGCCACCTGCTCCTCGACCTTCTTGACGGCGCGTTCATGCATCAAGGGTCCGATTTCGGTGTCGTCAGCCAGGCCATTGCCGGCCCGCAATGCCTGGACGCGTTTGGCGAAAGCAGCGCAGAACCGATCGTATAGCGGACGCTGGACATAGATGCGGTTGGCGGCGAGGCAGTCCTGGCCGGAGGTGGCGAATTTGGCGTCGACCGCGATGGCCACAGCCTTGTCGAAATCGGCGTCGGCGAAGACGATCAGCGGCGCATGACCGCCGAGCTCCATCACCAGACGCTTCATCGTCGGCGCACTCTGCGCGGCGATCAACCTGCCGACCTCGGTCGAGCCGGTGAAGCTCATGGCGCGAACGCGCGGGTCTTCGCACATCCGCCCAACGATGGTCGAAGCCTTGCCGGTGAGGACGTTGAACACGCCAGCCGGCAGGCCGGCACGTTCGCCAAGCTCGGCCAGCGCCAGTGCGGACAGCGGCGTTTCCGAGGAAGGGTGCGCGGCGATGGTACAGCCGGCGGCAAGAGCGGCAGCCGCCTTGCGGGTCAGCATGGCCGCTGGAAAATTCCACGGCGTGACCACGCCGACGACGCCGAGCGGCTCGCGCCGCACCATCATCTCCGCGCCCGGCAGATGACTGGTGACGCTTTCGGCGTTGAGGCGTTTGGTCTCCTCGGCATACCATTCGACAAAAGAGGCGGCGTAGTCTATCTCGCCGAGCGATTCCTTCAGCGGCTTGCCTTGTTCTAGCGTCATCAGCAGCGCCAGATCATTTTTGGCGGCGACGATCAGATCGAACCATTTGCGCAAGATTTTCGAACGTTCCTGCGGCAGCAATGCGCGCCAGGCGGGAAAGGCGCGCGATGCCGCATCGATCGCCGACGTCGTCTGCCGGGCATCGAGCGCGGCAACGAAAGCGACGGTGGATCCGGTGGCCGGATCGGTCACCTCGAAACTCTCCGCGGTCTCGCTTGCCGTCCAGTGGCCATCGACATAGGCGAGTTCACGCAGCAGCCGTCGGTCGGCGAGGCGATCAAGCGCTTCATGGCGCTGCGAGCGGGCAAAATGTGCGGACATCATCGGGCTCCCGGTTCGGGTGACGCCGCAAGACTATCTCTGCCGCGCAAACAGAGAGGCTGTTTCGGTGCCTGCACGTAGAGAGATTGTCTCTATTGCATCGCCCGGGCAGACGATCTCTCCTGTATCAGGAAGATGCGGGCAGCAGATCGGCCACTGGCAGCACACTCTCCTCCTTCACCGTCTTGGTGACGATGTAGGTGAAATAGCGGTCTATGCCGATCTCGCGTTCGAGCAGAGTGTCAACCAGCCGCTGATAGGCGTCGATGTCGCGCGCCATCACCTTCAGCAGGTAATCGACGCCGCCACCGACAGACCAGCAGGCGACGATCTCGGGGATGTCGCGGATGACGCGCTCGAAACGGTCGAAATCGGCCTGGCGGTGGCTGGCCAGCGTCACCTCCATCAGCACGGTGGCGACCGGCGCGATGGCACGCATGGCGATCCTGGCGTGATAGCCGGAGACGATGCCGGCCTTTTCCAGCTTGCGCAGCCGCATCCAGCACGGCGTCGGCGACAGGCCGACCTTCTCGGCCAGCGCCAGCTTGGTGATGCGGCCGTCGCGCTGGATGGCCTCGAGGATTTTCAGGTCGATCGGATCGAGTTTCGCTGCAGCCATGATCGTCCACTTCCAGTGCCGGACACCATGACGGCGCATTATTTCGATTGTCAATTGCACTGATTTCGATCTCTAATAAGTCATGACATTTTGGCGTCCAGATCCCGCTCTTATCCGGCGGCCGGCCTATCAATCGCTCGCCGACCAGTTCGCGCGCGCCATCCACGACGGGCGCCTGGCCAATGGCGCCCGGTTGCCGACGCACCGGCAGCTGGCCGACGATCTCAAACTTTCCGTGCAGACGGTCAGCCGCGCCTATGAGGAACTGATCCGCCGCGGGCTGGTGTCCGGCGAGGTCGGCCGCGGCAGCTTCGTGCAGACGCAGCGCCGCGAGCCGGAGCCGCCCTATTTGCCGGAGCGGTTGGGTGAGGTCATCGACCTCTCTATCCTGAAGCCGGTCTGCGAACCGATGCATCTGGAGCGGCTGAAGCAGGCGCTGGGCTGGCTCGCCGAAAACCTGCCGTCGAGCTCGGCGCTGTCGTTCAGGCCGAACATGGTGTTCCCGCGCCACCGCGCGGTGGGTGTCGAGTGGCTACGCTTCTGCGGCCTCGACGCGTCGCCGCAGAACATCAGCCTGACCAACGGCGCCACCGCAGGGATGACAGTGGCGCTGATGAGCGTGGCGCCGCCCGGTTCGACCGTCGCCACCGAGGCGATCGGCCATCACACACTGATCCCGCTGGCGCGTTATCTCGGTTTCAACCTCGAGGGTTTGCCGATCGACGACAATGGGCTGATCCCGGAAGCGCTGGACGAGGCCTGCCGGCTGTCGGACATCCGCGCGGTGTTCGTGCAGCCCTCGGTGATCAACCCTACGGCGACGCTGATGGACGCCGCCCGGCGCGAACAGATTGCCGCCGTTGCGCGCAGGCATGACATCGCCATTATCGAAAACGACGTCCTCGGCCCGCTGGTCGAGGACCGGCCGCCGCCGGTCGCGGCGTTTGCACCCGAGCGCACGCTCTACGTCACCTCCTTCACCAAGATCGTGGTGCCGGGCCTGCGCATCGGCTATCTCGCGGCACCCGATCGTTATGTCGCCGCGGTTGCCAACCGCCACCTCGTCTCGAACTGGATGGCGACGCCGCTGGTGGCCGAGATCGCCACCAAATGGGTGACCGACGGCACCGCGATGGAACTCGTTCGATGGCAGCGGATGGCTTTGCGGCGGCGTCTGGACATCGCCGCCGAGGCGCTTGCCGGAGTGGACTATCGCGCTCATCGCGACGGGCTGCATGTCTGGCTGCGGCTGCCCGATGATCGCGGCGAGGAAAGCTTTGTTTCCCAGGCGCGCCTGCAGGGCGTGGCGATTGCGCCCGGCACGTCGTTTCGCATTTCGCAGACGCCTTGGCATCCAGCTGTGCGGATTTCGCTTGGCTCGACCACGGAGGGGGAACTGCGTGCCGGTCTCGGCGTTGTCACCAAGCTTCTGCTCGGCGATCCCGAGCATCTCCTGCTTGCCATCTAGGCAACAAATGGCGAGGAATTGTGCGGAGTTCGAAATATTGTCATGATATTATTTTCTTGATTGACATGATTTGCCGCGATCCGCATCGTTAAAGGCACAGCTTCTCCAGCACGGGAAATTCATTGTCGGCGCCCATCATCAAGATCGACGGCATTTCGAAAAGCTTCGGCACCTTCAAGGTGCTGGACGGCCTCTCGATGCAAGTCATGCCCGGCGAGAAGCTGGCGCTGATCGGCCCGTCGGGTTCGGGCAAGACGACGATCCTGCGCATCCTGATGACGCTCGAGCGCATTGACAGCGGCCACATCCAGGTCGACGGCGAGCAGTTGTACCACATGGAGCGCAACGGCCGGCTGCTGACGGCGGATGAACGGCATTTGGCAAAGATGCGCCAGAAGATCGGCATGGTCTTCCAACTGTTCAATCTGTTTCCGCACAAATGCGTCATCGACAATGTGACGCTCGCACCGATGCTGACCAAAGGCATGCCGCGGGCCGCCGCCGAGAAGCGGGCGATGGAGCTGCTCGACATGGTCGGCATGGTCGACAAGGCCAAAGCGATGCCGGCGCAGCTTTCCGGCGGACAGAAGCAGCGCGTCGCGATCGCCCGGGCGCTGGCGCTGTCGCCGAAGATCATGCTGTTCGACGAGGTCACCTCGGCGCTCGACCCGGAACTCGTCGACGAGGTGCTCAACGTCATGCGCAAGCTCGCCGCCGAGACCGACATGACCATGCTGCTGGTCACCCACGAGATGGGTTTCGCCCATGACTTCGCCGACCGGGTGCTGTTCTTCGATCGCGGCAGAATAGTCGAGGAAGGCAAGCCCGACGAGATTTTCCGCCATCCCAAACAGGAGCGTACGCAAGGTTTCCTGAAGAAGATCATTGCGGCCGGACATCGGGTCTGACTGCCATGCGAGGCGGCGACGCCTCAAGCAAGCCAAGAAGACAGACAAACAAGGAGTTGGGAACAATGAAGAAATTTGCCATTTTGGCCGGCGTCGCCGGTATTGCGCTGACGGCGGTGCTGGCCGCCTCGACGACCGGCTCGGCCGATGACAGCAAGCTCGAAGAGCTCAAGGCGCAAGGCTTTGCCCGCGTCGCCATCGCCAACGAGCCGCCCTATACGGCGGTCGCCGCCGACGGCAAGGTCTCGGGTGCGGCGCCTGACGTTGCCCGTGAAATCTTCAAACGCCTTGGCGTCAACGACATCGTCGCCTCTATCTCGGAATATGGTGCCATGATCCCCGGCTTGCAGGCCGGCCGTTTCGACGTCGTCACCGCCGGCCTGTTCATGAAGCCGGAACGTTGTGCTGCGGTCGCCTATTCGGAACCGGTGCTGTGCGACGCCGAGGCGATGCTGGTGAAGAAGGGCAACCCGAAGGGCTTCAAGAGCTACGAGGACGTCGCCAAGGACACCAGCGCGACGATCGGCGCACCCGGTGGCGGCACAGAGGAAAAGCTGGCGCTCACCGCAGGTGTGCCGCGCGAGCGCGTCATCGTCGTGCCGGACGGCCAGAGCGGCCTGAAGATGCTGCAGGACGGCCGCATCGATGCCTATTCACTGCCAGTGCTGTCGATCAACGACCTGGTCAAGAAAGCCAATGATCCGAACCTCGAAGTCATCGCGCCGGTGGTCGGTGCGCCGGTCTATTGCGATGGCGCGGCCTTCAAAAAGGGCGACGAAGCGCTACGTGATGCCTATGATGTCGAGCTGGCGAAACTGAAGAAGTCCGGCGAGTTCGCCAAGATCATCGAACCCTACGGCTTCTCGGCGGCGGCGGCGATGTCGACGAGCCGCGACAAGCTCTGCTCGGCGAAGTAGGCGCGTTCTTCCTTCTCCCCGTTGACGGGGAGAAGGTGGCCCGAAGGGCCGGATGAGGGGCGACGCCCAGCTTTTGACAGATTGGCTCTGCCCCTCATCTGCCTGCCGGCATCTTCTCCCCGTGAACGGGGAGAAGGACGCTGAAGTGATCGCCTCGCCAAATATTCAATGCGGAGCCCTTTCGACCAATGACCCAATGGTCCGGCTATTTCGGCCTGATTTTGCAAGGAGCGCTTGTCACCATCGAGCTGACGCTGATGGGGTCGGTGCTGGCCTTGATCATGGCCTTTCTTGCCGGGCTGGGGCGGCTGTCGCGGTTTTTTGTGCTACGCGCGCTGGCCACCGCCTATATCGAGTTCTTCCGCGGCACCTCGATCTTCGTGCAGCTGTTCTGGGCCTATTTCGTGCTGCCTTTCGCCGGCATCTCGCTGACGCCGCTGCAGGCCGGCGTGCTGGCGCTGGGCCTGAATGTCGGGGCCTATGCGGCGGAAGTGGTGCGCGGCGCCATCAAGTCGATCGGCCGCGAACAATACGAGGCCTGCACCGCGCTCAATCTCGGCCGCTGGCAAGCCATGCGCCATATCATCCTGCCACAGGCACTGCTGGTGATGCTGCCGACCTTCGGCAACAACGCCATTGAATTGCTCAAGGCCACCGCCGTCGTCTCGCTGATCTCGCTTGCCGACCTGACCTTCCAGGCGCAGGTGGTGCGCTCGCAGACCGGCAACACGCTGGTGCCGTTCAGCACCATTCTCGTCATCTATTTCGTGCTGGCGCTACTCATCTCATGGGGCGTGCGGTCGCTGGAACGCCGCATGGCGCGCGGCCTCGACGGGGTGCGCGTCTGATGGATCGGGCTCTGTAATGGAATGGGATTGGGATTTTGTCCGGCAGATCCTGCCGACGCTGATCCAGGGGGTGAAGATCACCATCCTGGCGACGCTGCTCGGCTCGGTGCTGGCGGCCATCGTTGGGCTGGGCATCGCGTTGGCGCGCCGTTCGCCGAACAGGGCTCTGTCGCGCACGATCGGCTTCCTTGCCGAGTTCATCCGCGGCACGCCGCTATTGGTGCAGCTCTATTTCATCTTCTACGTGCTGCCGGATTTCGGCGTCCTGTTGCCGCCGCTGGTGGCGGGCGTCATCGGTCTCGGGCTGCATTACGGCACCTACACAGCCGAGGTCTACCGCGCCGGCATCGATAATGTGCCGCGCGGCCAATGGGAAGCGGCCAAGGCCTGCAATCTGAACGCCACGCAGACCTGGACGCACATCATCATGCCGCAGGCGATCCCGCCGATGATCCCGGCGCTTGCCAATTATTTCATCGCCATGTTCAAAGAGACGCCGCTGCTGTCGGCGATCACCGTGCTGGAACTGATGAACCAGGCCAAGAGCGTCGCCAATACCTATTATCGGTATATCGAACCGATCACCTTGGTCGGCGCCTTCTTCCTCGCCATCAGCCTGTTCTCGGTGGTGCTGCTGCGCTGGCTGGAACACCGTTATGGGCGGATCGAACGATGAGCGCTGCACCCGATATCCGCCTGCGCTCGGCCCGTCCAGCGCTCGATGCACGTCCGCTGGAAAAGCGGGTCGGCCTGATTATCCTTGCCACCGACCATACGAGCGAACCGGATTTTCACCGCATGGTGGCAAGCGATCGTATCGGCGTCTATGTCGCGCGTATTCCCTACGCCAACCCGACGACGCCGGAGAATTTGCGCAAGATGCAGCCGTCACTGACGGCGGGCGCGGCCCTGATCCTTCCTGACGAACCGCTCGATGCGATCTGCTATTCCTGCACCTCGGCCTCCGTCGTGATCGGCGATGCCGAAATCGAGGCGGCGGTGAAGGCCGCGAAACCCGGCGCGCCGGTGGTGACGCCGCCGATGGCCGGAGTGCGCGGCCTGAAGGCGCTGGGCGCCAGGACAATCAGCATCCTCACCCCCTATACGGTCGAGACGAGCCGGCCAATGGCGGCCTATTTCGCGGCACACGGTTTCGAGATCGCCAGCTTCACTTGCCTCGGCTTCGAGGATGACCGCGAGATGGCGCGGATTGCGCCGAAATCCTTGGTCGATCTGGCCCGCGAGGCGACGGCCCCGCAGGCCGACGCGCTGTTCGTGTCCTGCACGGCGCTGCGGTCGGCGCTGGCAGTTGTCGGTATGGAAGAAGCCATCGGCCGTCCCGTCGTCACCAGCAACCAGGCGACAGCCTGGAATTGCCTGCGGCTTTGCGGCGACGACGAGCCACGCCCCGAATTCGGCCGCCTGATGACGCTGCCGTTGAACTGATTGCAGAGCCATGACCACGTCCAGGATAAGCCTCTCCGACATCCGCGCCGCACGCGAGCGCATCGCAGGCAAGGTCGAGCGCACGCCGACCGTCACTTCCCCGAGTCTTTCCCAACACTTGGACGCTCCTGTTTATCTCAAGCTCGAACATCGGCAGACCACCGGCGCCTTCAAGTTGCGCGGTGCCTCGAACGCTATCGCCTCGTTGACAGAAGAGGAGAGCGCGCGCGGCGTCGTCGCGGCCTCGACCGGCAACCATGGCCGGGCGCTTGCCTATGCCGCTCGACTGCAAGGCATCCACGCGACGATCTGCATGTCGCGGCTGGTGCCTGAGAACAAGCTCGAGGAAATCCGTCGGCTCGGCGCCGAGATCCGCATCGTCGGCAACAGCCAGGACGATGCGCAGCGGGAGGTCGAACGGCTGGTCGCGGAAGAGGGGCTGATCATGCTGCCGCCTTTCGATCATCCTGCGGTCGTTGCCGGGCAAGGAACACTTGGGCTGGAGATCATGGAACAAGTTGCGGACGCCGCGCTGGTGTTGGTGCCGCTTTCCGGCGGTGGGCTGGCGGCTGGCGTTGCCGCTGCCGTCAAGGGCGTCAGCCCGGCAACGAGGGTCATCGGCGTTTCGATGGCGCGCGGTGCGGCGATGAAGGCAAGCCTCGACGCCGGGCATCCGGTGTCGGTCGAGGAACTGCCGACGCTGGCCGACTCGCTCGGCGGCGGCATTGGGCTCGACAACCGGCTGACCTTCGCCATGTGCCGTGATCTGCTCGATGATGTGATCCTGCTCAGCGAGGACGAGATCGCCGCCGGCATCCGCCATGCTTATGAGCAGGAGCGCGAGATCGTCGAAGGCGCCGGCGCGGTCGGCATTGCGGCTGTGCTTGCCGGCAAGGTCGGGGCGAACGGCCCGACGGTGCTCGTGCTGTCCGGCCGCAACATCGACATGACACTGCACCGCAAGATCATTTGCGGCGAAGCAATTGCGGAGAGCGCAGCATGAGCCGGATGACGATCCTCACCGAAGCTGAATTGCGCAAGATCGTGAAGCTCGATCTCGATGCCGTCGCCTGTGTCGAGAACGCGTTTCGCGCGCTCGCCACCTTGCCAGTGGCGATGCCGCCAATCCTGCGGCTCGACATTCCCGAGCATCGCGGCGAGGTCGATGTCAAGACCGCCTATGTGCCGGGCATCGACGGTTTTGCGATCAAGATCAGCCCCGGCTTTTTCGATAATCCGAAGCTCGGCCTGCCTAGCGTCAACGGCATGATGGTGCTGCTGTCGGCGAAGACCGGGCTGGTCGAGGCGCTGCTGCTCGACAATGGCTATCTCACCGACATCCGCACGGCGGCGGCCGGCGCGGTCGCCGCCAAACATCTGTCGCGTCCGGACTCCTCCGTTGCCGCAATCTTCGGCGCCGGTGTTCAGGCCGGACTGCAGCTCGAGGCGCTGATGCTGGTGCGGTCGATCACCGAGGCTCGGATCTGGGCAAGGGATGCCGCCAAGGCCGAAGCCGCGGCGGACGCATTGTCCGAAAGACTGGGCATCGCCGTTCACGCCGAGCCGGACGCGGCAAAGCCTGCGGCCGATGCCGACATCATCGTCACCACGACGCCGTCGACCGAGCCGCTGATCAAGGCCGGCTTCGTCTCCGCCGGCCAGCACATCACCGCGATGGGCTCGGACGCGGAGCACAAGAACGAGATCGCGCCGGCGATCCTGCGCATGGCCGACCTCTACGTCGCCGACAGTGCGAAACAGACGCGGCTCCTGGGCGAACTGCACCATGCCATCGTGGCGGGCGTGATGGCGGCCGATGCCGAGATCACCGAGCTTGGCCACATCATCGCCGGCGAAAGGCATGGCCGGCGTTCGGACAGCGACATCACCATTGCCGATCTGACCGGCACCGGCGTGCAGGACACGGCGATCGCCACGCTCGCCCGCGACCGTGCGCGTGCAGCCAAGACCGGTACGATTTTCGAAAGCTGATACCGGCCGCAAGGCCCAACAAACGAGGACCAAGAACAATGCAGCCTAATTTGAAATTCTCGCGCGGCGAATATGCGGAGCGCCTCGCCAAGACGCGGAAGGCGATGGCGGCCAAGGGCGTCGATCTGCTTGTTGTCAGCGATCCGTCCAACATGGCCTGGCTGACCGGCTATGACGGCTGGTCGTTCTACGTACACCAGGCGGTCGTCGTGCCACCGTCGGGCGAGCCGGTGTGGTACGGGCGCGGCCAGGACGCCAACGGCGCCAAGCGCACCGCCTATCTCGCGCACGACAACATCGTCGGCTATGCCGACAACTATGTGCAGTCGACCGAGCGCCATCCGATGGATTTTCTGTCCAGCGTGCTCGCCGATCGTGGCTGGGGCAAGCTCAGCATCGGTGTCGAGATGGACAATTACTGGTTCTCTGCCGCTGCCTTCGCATCGCTGCAGAAGCACTTGTCCCATGCCCGCTTCGTCGATGCCACGGCACTGGTCAACTGGCAGCGCGCGGTGAAGAGCCCGACCGAAATCGACTACATGCGCAAAGCCGCCCGCATCGTCGAAGCGATGCACCAGCGCATCGTCGACAAGATCGAAGTCGGCATGCGCAAATGCGACCTGGTCGCCGAGATCTATGATGCCGGCACGCGCGGCGTCGACGGCATTGGCGGCGACTATCCGGCGATCGTGCCGCTGCTGCCGTCAGGCGCCGACGCATCGGCACCGCATCTAACTTGGGACGACAGGCCGATGAAATCGGGCGAGGGCACTTTCTTCGAGATCGCCGGCTGCTACAACCGCTACCATTGTCCGCTGTCGCGCACCGTTTTCCTCGGCAAACCGACGCAGGAATTCCTCGATGCCGAAAAGGCGACGCTGGAAGGCATGGAGGCCGGGCTTGCCGCCGCCAAGCCCGGCAACACCTGCGAGGACATCGCCAACGCCTTCTTCGCGGTTCTGAAGAAATACGGCATCGTTAAGGACAACCGCACCGGCTATCCGATCGGGCTTTCCTATCCGCCGGACTGGGGCGAACGCACGATGAGCCTGCGCCCAGGCGACCGCACCGAGCTCAAGCCCGGCATGACCTTCCATTTCATGACCGGCCTGTGGCTGGAGACGATGGGCTTGGAAATCACCGAATCCATCCTGATTACCGAAACCGGGGTCGCGTGCCTGGCCAATGTGCCGCGCAAGCTGGTGGTGAAGAATTGAGCCCGATGTCCAGCCTTCGCCCATCACCGATCACGCCGAGCGTCGATTTCGAGCGCGACGGCGTGCAGCACGGTTTCTTGCGCCTGCCTTACAGCCGTGACGATTCCGCCTGGGGATCGGTGATGATCCCGATCTGCGTCATCCGCAACGGCAACGGGCCGAGTGCATTGCTCACCGGCGGTAATCATGGCGACGAATATGAGGGGCCGCTGGCGCTTTACGATCTCGCCCGCACGCTCGATCCGAGGCAGGTCAGCGGCACGGTCATCATCGTGCCGGCGATGAATTATCCGGCGTTCCGCGCCGGCACGCGCACCTCGCCGATCGACAAGGGCAATCTCAACCGCAGCTTTCCCGGCCGGCCCGACGGTACGGTGACCGAGAAGATCGCCGATTATTTCCAGCGCGAACTTCTGCCGCGCACCGACATCGCGCTCGATTTCCATTCCGGCGGCAAGACGCTCGACTTCGTGCCGTTCTGCGCCGCCCATATCCGGCCCGACAAGGTGCTGGAAGAGAAGGGGTTCGCTGCGGTTGAAGCTTTCTCGGCACCCTGGTCGATGAAGATGCTGGAGATCGACGCGGTCGGCATGTTCGACACTGCCGCCGAAGAGATGGGCAAGCTGTTCATCACCACCGAGCTCGGCGGCGGCGGAACTTCGCGCGCGGAAACGGTGAGGATCGCGCGTCGCGGCGTGCTCAATGTGCTGCGCCATGCCGGCATCGTCGCCGGCGCGGTCGAGATGCAGCCGACCCGCTGGCTCGACATGCCATCGGGAGATTGCTTCTCGTTCGCCGAGGACGACGGGATGATCGAAACCATGATCGATCTCGGCGAGCCGGTGGCAGAAAACCAGGTGCTGGCGCGCATCCATTCGATCGGCCGCACCGGCGGCGCTCCGCAGGAGATCCGGGCCAAGATGTCCGGTCTGTTGGCGGCGCGGCATTTCCCCGGATTGGTCAAGGCCGGCGACTGTGCTGCCGTGGTGGCCGTGCTGGTCGATTGAGGCTAGGAGGCCGATGTCGGAAACGGCTCGGCCTTGCCTTTAGGGCGGTCGCCGATGGCAAAGACGGCGCTCGCCTCGCTGACGATCGAGACATGGTCCTTGGCGGCTGTTCCGGCGGCCGTACTGTCGCCGCGCATGATTGCGGTAACGATGGCGTCATGCTCTTGCCAGGACTGGGCCAGCCGGCCGGGCAGCATGAATTGCGCGCGCCTGAACGGCGCCAGCCGGCCGCGGGTCATGACGGTCAACTCATAAATGTGCTTGCTGTGCGCGCCGCGATAGAGCCGGGTGTGGAATTCGGTGTTGAAAATCTCATACTCTTCTTCGGCCCCGAGCTGCACGAAGCGTGCCGAGGCCCGGTGCTCGGCCTCCAGCGTGCGGCGCTCGCCGGCCGTCATGCGCTCGGCCGAGAAGCGCGCGCAGATCGCTTCAAGCTCGGCCATGCTCTCGAACATCGAGGCGAGGTGCTCCTGCGTCATCACGGCGACGGTGGCGCCGCGGTTCGGCCGCCTTTCGACCAGTCCCATGGCGCTGAGCCGGCTGAGCGCTTCCCTGATAGGCGTGCGTGAGACGTCGAAGCGGGCGGCGAGCGAGGCTTCGTCGAGTTTTTCGCCGGGACGCAGGAAACCGGTAACGATCCGGTCGCTGATCGCCCTCACCATCTGATCGACGGTCGTGCCCGACCTGATCAAATTGCGCTTTGCCGACACGTCTCCTCCGTCAGTCTCTTCGCGCAGCCATAAGCCACGCACCGGCTTCGATTCCTCCGCAGCTCTGTATGCCTATGTTTTAGCCTTCATGTCAAATTGGCCGTTTTAGAGGCAAAAAGTGTATGCAATTGCTCCGGCTTTGTGCAGGCCACATCGGCACACTCGTTGATATTGCTGAATAAATCCCATTTCTGAAACTGGCACGCTGATTGCATACACTTCTTTCATTGAGGTGTTAACCGGCCCCAAAGGCCCCATAGAGGGAGCATTCACATGACCGAGCGATTCATGCTTAGCCGCCGCGACCTGCTCAAGACTTCCGCCGCCGGAGCGGCGCTCGGTCTTGCGTCCGCATCGTTTCCGATCAGCAGGGCCTTCGCCGCGACCGCAACCGTCGGCTTCATCTATGTCGGGCCAAAGGACGATTACGGCTACAACCAGGCGCATGCCGAAGGCGCCGCCACGCTGAAGGGGATCGAAGGCATTTCCGTCGTCGAAGAGGAGAACGTGCCGGAGACGGTCGACGTGCAGAAGACGATGGAATCGATGATCAATCTCGACGGTGCGTCGCTGATCTTCCCGACCTCGTTCGGCTATTTCGATCCGCATATGCTGGCCATGTGCGCGAAATTCCCCGACGTGCAGTTCCGCCATTGCGGCGGCATGTGGAACAAGGACAAGCATCCGATGAATGCCGGTTCCTATTTCGGCTATATCGGCATGGGCCAGTATCTGAACGGCGTCGTCGCCGGCCACACCAGCAAAACCAAGAAGCTCGGCTTCGTCGCGGCAAAGCCGATCCCGCAGGTGCTGCTCAACATCAATTCCTTCCTGCTCGGCGCGCGCTCGGTCGACCCGACCATCACCTGCCAGGTGATCTTCACCGGCGAGTGGTCGCTGGCGGTCAAGGAGGCGGAGGCCACCAATGCGCTGGTCGACCAGGGCGCCGACGTCATCACCTGTCATGTCGACAGCCCCAAGGTGATGGTCGAGACGGCGGCCGGGCGTGGCGCCTTCATCTGCGGCTATCATGCCAACCAGAGCCCGCTGGCGCCGGAGAAATACCTGACCGGCGCGGAATGGAACTGGGCCAAGGTCTACAAGATGTTCGTCGACGATCTGGTGGCCGGCACGCCGCTTCCCAATTTCACGCGCGGCGGCCTGGCCGTCGGTTTCGTCAAGATGAGCCCGCTCGGCCCCGCCGTCGGCGAGGCCGCCCGCAAGCAGTTCGACGGCACGCTGGCCGAAATGATGAAAGGCGGATTTTCGGTCATCAAGGGTCCGTTGAAGAGCAACAAGGGCGTCGTCGTCGCGACCGAAGGCCAGGCCTTCGTCGAGACCGCGCTCGAGCTGGAAAGCATGGACTACCTCGTCGAGGGCGTGGTCGGTTCGACCGCCTGAACCGGATCGGAGACGGGGCCATGGCAGACACGGTCAGTACCGCGAGCGCACCAGCGCTGTTTGGCGCCAGGAATTATCCGGCGGCACTCGAATGGGTGGCACGGCGGGCGGAAGCCTTCGTCATACCGCTCGCGGCGCTGATCGTCGGCATGGCGCTGTTCAGCCTGTTCATCGCGCTGGTCGGCAAATCACCGGTGCAACTCTACGTGACGATGTGGCGCGGCGGCTTCGGCTCCTGGTTCTCGATCCAGAACTCGCTGTCGCGGGCCGCACCGCTTTTGCTGGCAGCGCTCTGCGTGGCGCTGCCGGCTCGGCTCGGCCTCGTCGTCATCGGCGGCGAAGGCGCGATCGTGCTGGGCGGCGTTGCCGCCGCCGCCATCGGCGTCGCGGCGAATGGCGCGCCGGCTTTCGTGGTCATCCTGTTGATGGGCGTGGCGGGCGTGGTCGCCGGCGGCATCTGGATAGGTGCCGTCGGCGCACTCCGCCACTACCGCGCCGTCAACGAAACCATATCCAGCCTGCTGATGGCCTATATCGCCATCGCGCTGATGAACCATCTGGTCGAAGGGCCGCTGCGCGATCCGGCCTCGCTCAACAAACCCTCGACCGAGCCGCTGGCGGATGCCTACCGCATCGGCAACATTCCAGGCATGGACGTGCACTGGGGCCTTGTCGTCGGCATCGTCGCCTGCGTCCTGTCCTGGCTGTTGATCGAAAAGACGCGCTGGGGGTTTGCCGCCCGCATTGCCGGCGGCAATGTCAGGGCGGCCCAGGTGCAAGGGCTTGCCGTCGGCCCGCTGATCGTCGGCTTTACCGGGCTCGCCGGCGGCTTTGCCGGACTGGCCGGCATGCTGGAAGTCGGCGCCGTGCAAGGCAGCGCCAACGCCTCGCTCGCCGCCGGCTACGGCTATACCGGCATCCTCGTCGCCTTCCTCGCCCGCCACAATCCGCTCGCCATCATCCCGGTCGCTTTCCTGCTCGGCGGCATCGGCGCTTCCGGCGGGCTGATCCAGCGCCGCATGGACCTGCCCGACGCCACCGTGCTGGTGCTGCAAGGCATGCTCTTCGTGGTCATCCTGTTCAGCGAAATCTTTTACGGCCGCTTCAAGGTTTTCAATCCCGATCTGTGGAAGAGGGGCTCCTGATGGACGCGACCGAGATCGGCCTGTGGGGCGTGCCGCTCGCCATTCTCGGCGGCGCCATCCGCGTCTCGACGCCGTTCATCTTCGTGTCGCTCGGCGAAGCCATCACCGAGCGCTCCGGCCGCATCAATCTCGGCCTCGAAGGCACGCTGGTCTTCGGCGCAATGACCGCCTATGCGGTAGCAGTGGTGACCGGCTCGCCATGGCTCGGCGTGCTGGCTGCCGCCGGTGCCGGTCTTTGCTTCGGGCTGTTCCATGGCTGGATCTGCAAATTCCGCGGGGTTAACGACATCGCCATCGGCATCGCGCTGATGCTGTTCGGCTCGGGTCTCGCCTTCTTCTTCGGCAAGCCGTTCATCCAGCCCTCGGCGCCAGACCTGCCGGCCATCGCCTTCGGTGGCTGGTCGAATATTCCGCAGGTGCAGGCGGCGCTCAACGTCAACGTGCTGTTCCTGATCGGGGCCGCACTTGCGCTGTTCCTGTGGTGGGCCTTCCGTAACACCCGCGCCGGCCTGATCGTACGCGTCGTCGGCGACAGCTCCGATGCGGCGCGCGCCATGGGCCTCAATCCCAACACCGTGCGCCTGCTTGCGACAGGCGTCGGCGGCGCGCTCGCCGGCATCGGCGGCGCCTATCTGTCGCTCTATTACCCCGGCAGCTGGACCGAACGCATCTCGTCGGGGCAGGGGCTGATGGCGGTGGCGCTGGTCATCTTCGCACGCTGGAACCCGCTCGGCTGCTTTGCCGCGGCACTGTTGTTCGGCGGCGCCGGGGCGCTAGGCCCGGCGTTGCAATCGGTCGGGGTAACGCAGGGCTACTATCTCTTCTACGCCGCACCTTACATCCTCACGCTCATCATCATGATCGCCACCTCGTCGCCGAGCCGCTCGCTTGCCGGCGCGCCGGGCGAGTTGTCGATCACCAAATGACTGGAGTTTTCCCGATGAACGCCAGAGCCGAGATCACCCAGCGCTACATCGACGCCGACCCTTATCCATGGCCCTACAATGGCGAGCTGCGGTCGGACAATACGGCTCTGATCATCATCGATATGCAGACCGATTTCTGCGGGCCGGGCGGCTATGTCGATCATATGGGCTACGATCTTTCGCTGGTGCGGGCGCCGATCGAGCCGATCAAGTCGGTGCTTGCAGCCATGCGGGCCAAGGGCTACACCATCATCCACACGCGCGAGGGCCACCGGCCCGATCTCGCCGACCTGCCGGCCAACAAGCGCTGGCGCTCACGCCGCATCAATGCCGGCATTGGCGACCCCGGACCTTGCGGGCGCATCCTGGTGCGCGGCGAACCAGGCTGGGATATCATCCCCGACCTCTATCCGGCGGCGGGCGAACCGATCATCGACAAGCCGGGCAAGGGCTCGTTCTGCGCCACCGATCTGGAGCTGATCCTGCACCAGCGCGGCATCGAAAACATCGTGCTGACCGGCATCACCACCGATGTCTGCGTCCACACGACCATGCGCGAGGCCAATGATCGCGGCTTCGAATGCGTGATGCTTGAGGACTGCTGCGGCGCGACCGACTACGGCAACCATCTCGCCGCGATCAAGATGATCAAGATGCAGGGCGGCGTGTTCGGCGCGGTGTCGAGCTCGGCGTCCTTCGTCGCGCAGCTGCCGTGAGGGGGCGATCTTGAGCGGAACCATCGTCAAGAAAGCCGTCGGCGTCGAGACTATCGGCATGACCATGCGCTTCGGCGCCTTCACCGCGCTGGACGATGTCTCGATCAAGGTGCCAGCGGGATCATTCCATGCGCTGCTCGGCGAAAACGGTGCCGGCAAGTCGACGCTGGTCAAATGCATGATGGGTTTTTACCGCCCGACCGCCGGCGACATGCTGGTCGATGCCCGCGAGGTCGCGATAGCCAGCCCGAAGGATGCCTCGGCGCTCGGGCTAGGCATGGTCTATCAGCATTTTACCCTCGTCCCGTCGCTGACCGGTGCGGAAAACCTGGTCATTTCCCGCGAGAAAGTGCCGGGCGTCATCGACTGGCGCAAGGAGCGCGCCGCACTTGCGCAATTCATGCAGCGGATGCCGTTCAAGCTGCCGCTCGACGTCAAGGTGGCGGAACTTGCGGCCGGCGAGAAGCAGAAGCTCGAAATCGTCAAGCAGCTCTATCTCGGCCGCAGTTTCCTGGTGCTCGACGAGCCGACTTCGGTGCTCACCCCTGGCGAGGCACAGGAAGTGCTTGGCCTGGTGCGCGACATGACCAGGACAGGCGACCTCACCGTGCTGATGATCTCGCACAAATTCCACGAGGTGACGGCCTTTGCCGACGACATCACCGTGTTGCGCAAGGGCAGGCTGACCGGAACCGGAAAGGTCTCCGAACTTTCGCACAAGCAGATGGCGGCGATGATGATCGGCGACCAACCGATTGCAGCACTCGACAGTCGCGCTCCGGTGCCGGCCGGCGCCAGGCAGGTGCTGACGGTAAAGTCGCTGAAGGCGCCTGACCGCACCGGCTTGAAAAGCATCGACATCGGCGAGCTCGACGTGAAGTCCGGCGAGATCGTCGGCATCGCCGGCATCTCCGGCAACGGCCAGAAGGAGTTTCTCGAAGTCCTTGCCGGACAGCGGGCACGCAATGCGGGCGACGTTCTGGTGAAAGGCTCGCCCTATGGTGCCAGCCGCAGCGAGGCGCGCACGCTCAATGTCCGCTTCATTCCGGAGGAGCCATTGCGCAATGCCTGCGCACCGCGGATGACGGTGGCCGAAAACATGGCCTTCCGGACCTTCGACCTCAACGAGGCCGGCAAGCCGGTCAACTGGATCAGGATGAGCGCGATCAGGGACTACGCGGCCCGTCTTGTCGAACAGTTCAAGGTCAAGACGGCCTCGCTCGCTTCGCCGATTTCATCATTGTCGGGCGGCAATGTGCAGCGCGCGGTGCTGGCGCGGGAACTGACCGGCGAGGTCGATTTGCTCATCGTGTCGAACCCCTGCTTCGGCCTCGACTTCTCCGCCGTCGCCGAAATACGCGCCCGCATCATGAAGGCGCGCAATGCCGGTGCTGCAGTGCTTTTGATGTCGGAGGACCTCGACGAGCTGCTTGAGCTCTCGGACCGCATCTTCGTCATGTCGGATGGCGCGCTGGTCTACGAGACGCCGATCGCGCAGGCGAGCGTGCAGACGATCGGCGAGCACATGGCGGGACATCATTGATGGCGGAGATCGAGGCGCTGCCGTTCCCGTTTGCCTTCAAGCCTGAGGCGATGGCGCTGGTCGTCATCGACATGCAGCGCGATTTCGCCGAGCCCGGCGGCTTCGGCGCCAGCCTCGGCAACGACGTCAGCCGGATCACGGCGATCGTGCCGACGGTGAAAAGGCTGCTCGAAGGGTTTCGCGCCGCTGGCCTGCCGGTGATCCACACGATGGAGTGCCACAAGGCAGATTTTTCGGATCTGCCGCCGGCCAAGCGCAATCGCGGCAATCCGTCGATCCGCATCGGCGATATCGGTCCCATGGGTCGCGTGCTGATCGTCGGCGAACCGGGAACGGCGATCCTCGATGAACTTGCACCATTGCCTGGCGAGATCGTCATCGAAAAACCCGGCAAGGGCGCGTTCTATGCCACCAGCTTCGGCGATGACCTCAAGCGGCTCGGCGCACAGCAACTGGTCTTTGCCGGGGTGACGACGGAGGTCTGCGTGCAGACGACGATGCGCGAGGCCAACGACCGCGGCTATGAATGCCTGCTGGCGGAGGATGCGACGGAGAGCTATTTTCCGGAGTTCAAGACGGCAGCCCTTGCCATGATCAGGGCGCAGGGCGCGATCGTCGGCTGGACGGCGACAACGGACCAGGTGCTCGAGGGAATTTCCAATGCCTAACATTGCATACCAGGCCCTCATCCAAGGGGGCTGGCGTGATCTGCCATTCGAGCCTTTTCGCGAAGGCATCACGGTGCATTGGCTGCTCAAGGGGGGATCGACGGAACCGTCGGTCGCGATTCTCAACTACCGGGCGGGCGCCGGCGTGCCGCGTCACCGCCACGCCGGGCTGGAAACGATCATCGTGCTGGAAGGCTCGCAGAGCGACGAGAACGGCGATTATGCAGCGGGCAGTGTGATCCTGAACCCGGTTGGAACCGAGCATTCGGTGTGGACAAAAGACGGCTGCGTCGTACTCATCCAGTGGAACCTGCCGGTCGTCATTCAGGGCGAGGCCGAATGAGCGACATCCGCTTCGACATAGCGAGCCTGCACGCCGCCTATCAGGCCGGCCTCAGTATTGGCGATATGATCGATACGGTCCATGCGCGGCTCGCGGCGGCCGATGACCCGGGCATCTTCATCCATCTGGCGAGCAGGGCGGAGATGCTTGCCGAGGCGGAAAAGCTCGGCCCGTTCGATCCGTTGGCAAAGCCACTGTGGGGCGTTCCGTTCGCGGTCAAGGACAACATCGATGTTGCCGGCATGCCGACCACGGCGGCCTGCGCGGAATATGCCTACTTGCCGGCGAACGACGCCACCGTCGTCGCGCGGCTCAAGGCCGCCGGCGCGCTGGTCGTCGGCAAGACCAATCTCGACCAGTTCGCTACCGGCCTGGTCGGCGTGCGCACGCCCTATCCAATCCCGAGGAATGCGATCGACCCGACACTGGTGCCGGGCGGCTCCTCATGCGGCTCGGCCGTGGCGACGGCGCGTGGCATCGTCTCGTTCGCGCTCGGCACCGACACCGCCGGTTCGGGCCGCATACCCGCCGGCCTCAACAACATCGTCGGGCTGAAGCCGAGCGTCGGCGCGCTGTCGGCCGCCGGCGTCGTGCCGGCCTGCCGCACGCTCGACTGCGTCTCCGTCTTCGCACTCAACGTCGACGACGCCTACAGCGTGTTCGAGGTCGCGGCGGCGAAGGACGACGCCGATCCCTATTCACGTGACCTCGGCATCCAACCGCTTGCCGCGCGCCCACCGGTGCTGACGGTTGGCGTGCCGGCCAAGGCCGATCGGACGTTCTTCGGCGACCAGGCGATGCAGGCGGGCTTCGAGGCCGCTCTTGCCTCGCTGGAGACGCTGGGCTGCAGGCTGGTCGAAATCCCGTTCGGCGATTTCTACGCCACCGCCAATCTGCTTTACGAGGGCGCCTGGGTGGCCGAGCGTTACACCGCGATCAGGGACTTCATGGATGCCAACGAGGCGGCCATGCATCCGGTGACGCGGCAGATCATCGGCGGTGCGCGAAAACTTTCCGCAGCGGACGCCTTCAACGGGCTCTATGCCTTGCAGGCCTACAAGGCCAAGCTTGCGCCGGTTATCGCCTCGGTCGATCTTTTCTGTGTGCCGACCGCGCCGACGCATTACACAGTCGAAGCGGTGTTGGCTGACCCTATCGTCACCAACAGCCGGCTCGGCACCTACACCAACTTCGTCAATCTGCTCGACATGTGCGGCATCGCCGTGCCGACCGGAACCCGCAGCGACGGTTTGCCGATGAGCGTCACCTTGCTTGCCGCGGCGGGCAAGGACCATCTGACGGCGTCGCTTGCGCGCGATGTCCATGCGGCAAGCGGCCTTGCGCTGGGCGCTACCGGCTGGCCGCTGCCGCCGCGTGGCGATATCCGCGTGGACGTGGGTGAAGGCACGATCGAGCTGGCCGTGGTCGGCGCGCATCTATCGGGGATGGCGCTGAACGGCCAGTTGCAGCAGCTCGGCGCGATTTTCGCCCGGGCTGCGAGAACGGCGCCGCTCTACCGGCTTTACGCACTCGCCGGCCAGTCGGTGTCGAGACCGGGGCTCGAGCGCACCTGCAATGGCAAGGGCACAGCCATCGAGGTCGAAGTCTGGCGGCTGTCGCCGCAAGCCTTCGGTCGCTTCGTCGCGGCGATCCCGCCGCCGCTCGGCATCGGGACGCTTCTGCTCGACGACGGAACTTCGCCGAAAGGCTTCCTCGTTGAAAGTGCCGGCCTTACCGATGCAGAAGAGATTTCGCATTTCGGCGGCTGGCGCAATTTCATGGCGGATCAGCAGCTGCGGAGCTGACGCCATCACTCGACCTTTTGCCGGAACTTCGAGTGGCAGCTCGAGCAATCCTGCAAGATGAGATGCAGGAGGTGCTCCGCCGGCAATTTGGCGGGATCGGCTTCCGCCGTCCCCGGTCGCTTGCCAAGCAGGCTGCCACCGCCCATCGCCGGGCCGGAACCCATTCTCATGTCGTCGGTAATGCGCGGCGGCACCCGCTCGGCGTCGGAGGCCAGGGCGCTGGCCAGCGTCCCGATGTGGCGAGCCAGCCCTTCGAACTCCGCGCGGGCAGGGTCGATATCCAGCTTGGCGCCTGAAGGCGCACCCAATGTCGCGCTGGGGAATTCGGCAATGAGGGAAGGGCCGGTGCGGGCGCGGATGGCCTCGGCCGCCGCTTGGAAAGCCGCGGCGTCATACGCCCGCTTGCCGTCGAACATCCCGGCGATCGCCTTTGCCGCCGCAGCCATTTCCTTCATCGAGGCCTGGCGAGCCTCGATGACCGCATCACGGCTCGAATGGGCGGCAGCGAGCACGACAGAGACGCAGGCAAGCGACAGCACTGTTAGAGCGGCTGCGAGCCTCACTGGGCCACGCCTTGTCCCGCCAACTCGTCGATGATCGGGCACTCCGGCCGCTCGTCGCCGTGGCAGTGACTGACCAGATGGTGAAGCAAGCCACGCAATCCGACCAGTTCGGCGATCTTCCTGTCGATCTCCACCAACTTGGCTTTCGCGATCGCCTTCACGTCAGCGCTGTCACGTTCCCTGTCTTGGTACAGCGAGAGCAACTGGCGGCATTCGTCGACCGAAAACCCCAGGCTTCGCGAGCGCTGCAGGAAGCGCAGCCGGTGAATATCGGCCGTCGAGTAATCGCGATAGCCATTGTCTGTCCGGGCCGGGTGCAAGAGCCCGATGTCCTCGTAGTAGCGGATCGTCTTGGCCGGTAGGCCGGATTTTTCGGATGCGACGCCGATGTTCATATCGGAAATCTCCTTTATCGGAGGAAATAGACCTTCCAGTAGATGGAAGGTCAACATGATGTGGCGATTTTGGATGCCCGACGCAACCGCCCGCCGGCTCCAACCGTTTGCCTGCCAACAGCGCATACTGAACCTTCGGGAAGAAATCAGTTTTCGGAAACGTTTATCGAACAGCGCTCAAACTCGGCGCCCGGCACCAGGTACCGATCAGCAAGGACCCTCCGGCGGCACGTTACGCCGTGCAGACGCCGAGGAGATAGAACATGCCCGTCAAGGCCTATATCAACCGGATCGCGACAGCGGTGCCGGAGCACGAGGTTCATCAATTCTACCTGCGTTTCGCGGCCTCGATGCTCGCGGCCGATCGCCGGAGGATCTTTGAACGCATGGCCGATCTTGCCGGCATCGAGCACCGCTATTCCTGCTTTGCGCCGGCGTCCGATCCCGAAGGACCATCCGCCGACCTGGCCGGGACCTTCATTCGGGGCGCGTTTCCCGGAACGGCCATGAGAATGGCGATGTTCGACGATGCCGCACCTGTTCTGGCGCAAAAGGGCATCGACGGATTGCAACTTGGCGACGACGCTTCCCGCATCACCCATCTTATCGTCACTACCTGCACCGGTTTTTCGGCGCCGGGCATCGATCTCGAGCTGGTTGCGCGTTGCGGGCTGCCGAACGGGGTCGAACGCACGATGATCGGTTTCATGGGTTGCTACGCGGCGATCAACGGCCTCAAGCTGGCGCGTCACATCGTCCGCTCCGACCCGCAGGCCAAGGTCCTGCTGGTCAATATCGAGCTCTGCACGATGCACCTGCGTCAAACCACCGAACTGGAAAAACTGCTGTCGTTCTGCCTCTGGGGAGACGGCTGTGCGGCTGCGCTCATCACTTCCGAGCCGCTCGGCATCGAGCTCGATAGCTTTCACTGTCTGGTGGCGAGGGAGCGGCGGGATCTGATGCGCTGGAATATTCGCGACCACGGATTCGAAATGGTTCTTTCCGGCCAAGTGCCGGCAGCGATTCATGAAGCGTTGCGGAGCAACCAGGCCGCCATCCTCGGTGGCCGGCCGACCGAGGCGATCGACCTTTGGGCCGTGCACCCGGGTGGGCGTTCGGTGCTCGATGCCGTCGAAAGGGCTCTGGAACTGGAGCCCACCGCGCTGGAACCATCGCGCGCGGTGTTGCGCCAATACGGGAACATGTCGTCGGCGACCGTCATGTTCGTGATGAAAGAGATGCTGAAGGCGCCTGCCGGCCTGCTCGGCTGCGGCATGTCGTTCGGACCCGGGCTGACGGCCGAAACCATGCTCTTTCGAACGGTGTCATGAGCGGCCTGGAGCATCGGCAGCTTGCGCCGGAAATCCTTGACGGCCTTGCGGCCGACGATCCGCGAGCGCTGACCGCGCGCCGCGACCTTCGGCGCATCAATATGCTGATGTTTCAGGTGCCGATCATGACGTCGTTGCTCAGGAGGTTTGTGCCAAAGCCGCCACGCCGCATTCTGGAGATCGGCGCCGGCGATGGCTCCTTCATGCTGGCGGTGGCGCGGCGCATGGCCAGGCATTGGCCTGGGGTCGAACTGATGATGCTCGACCGCGTCAGCCTCGTCACCGCGCAATTGCGCGGCGATTTTGACAGGCTGGGATGGAAGGCTGAAGGGATCACCGCCGATGTCTTCGACTGGGCAGGAAAGATCGAGGGCGCACGGTTCGACGCCGTCACGGTCAATCTGTTCCTGCATCATCTCGACGATGCGCAGCTCGTGCGTCTGTTTTCGCTGATCAGGCCGAAAGCCCCGTTGCTGCTGGCGACTGAGCCGTTGCGGGCGAAACTGGCGCTGGCCGCGACCCGTCTTCTCCCGGCAATCGGCGCCAATGACGTCACACGAAACGATGCGGCGCAAAGCGTGCGTGCCGGCTTTCGCGGCAGCGAGCTTTCCGGTCTCTGGCTTGCGGCCAACGGCAAACCGGTCGAGGAGCGGCGCGCCGGCCTCTTCTCCCACATCTTCGTCGGCGCCAGTGCCGGCAGCGACTCATGACGCGATTGTCGACTCATGACGCGATCGTCATCGGTGCCGGCCCGGCGGGGACGTCCGTCGCGCTCACGCTGGCCCGGCGCGGATGGGCCGTGGCAATTGTGGAAAAGACCGCATTTCCGCGCCGCAAGGTCTGCGGCGAATACATCTCGGCAAGCAATCTTGCGCTTCTCGACCAGCTGGAGATCGGCGATGCCTGGCGTACCGATGCCGGCCCCGAAATCCGCCGCGTCGGTTTGTTTTCCGGCGAAACCTGCGTCGAGGCGGCAATGCCACGTGCAGGAGCTGGGCCTCCTGCAAAAGACGGCTTCGGCCGGGCACTCGGCCGGGACATTCTCGACTCTCTGCTTTTGCAGACGGCGCGATCGGCGGGTGTCGAAATCTTCCAGCCCTGCCGCGCCGTCGCCATCGACCGGGACGGCGAGATGCAAAGGGTACGAATTCAAGCCGGGGACGAAACGGCGATGTTGCGCGCGCCGGTGATTGTCGCCGCACACGGCTCCTGGGAACCGGGGCCGCTGCCCAGCCAGCTCGCAAAGGCCAATCGCCCGTCGGACCTGCTCGGCTTCAAGGCGCATTTCACCGGGTCGTCGCTGGCGCCGGATTTGATGCCTCTGCTGGCCTTCCCCGGCGGCTATGGCGGCATGGTCTCGGCCGATCATGGCCGCTTGTCGATCTCGTGCTGCATTCGCCGCGATATGCTGGCGCGGTTGCGTAAACAACATGGCCCCAAACACCGGAGCCATGTGCCGGCCGCCGATGCGGTCTCCCGCCATCTCGTCGACTCATGCCGGGGCGTGCGGGACGCTCTGGAACCGGCGCTTCTCGACGGTCCGTGGCTTGCCGCAGGTCCGATCCGGCCGGGAATTCGCTCGTTCTACGAAGAGGACATCTTCCGCGTCGGCAACGCAGCCGGAGAGTCTCATCCTGTTATCGCCGAGGGTATCTCGATGGCGCTGCAGTCCGGCTGGCTGCTGGCTTGCGAACTCGCATGCGCGCCAGGTGGCCGAGCAGGGCGCGAGGCTGCCGCCAGGCGCTATGAGGGGGCCTGGAAAAGACTGTTTTCGACACGGGTCTACGCTGCCGCGGCCCTTGCCGGAATTGCCCTTCGCCCCGGCAGCGCCACCTTGATGGCGGCGATCGTCCGGAATTTCCCGCAGACACTGACACTGGGCGCGCAACTGAGCGGCAAGACCAAGCGGGTTCCCGGCTTTGCCTGACGAGTGACGCGGCGTCGTGCTGCCCTGGTCGCCTTACATGCCACCGCCACAGTTGGCAGCAGCTGGCTCCTTCTCCCCGGAATTTGTCATCGCATAGTCGTATACCTGACTGCGTCCGCGGCTTCAGGTTCGCAGGTATTTGACCAAGGCTGCAATCGCGAGCAAGAGGGCGACGAACACCAGGACCCAGACGAGTGCCATGCCGCCCATCATCCACGTATCCATTGGACCATTCATCATTGCAATCACCTTTACGGTCAGTGAAGGCCCGCCTTCGTCGGTAAGCATCGGCGACTGCGAAGGCAATTAGCTCGCCGGGGACTTCGGTCAAGACGACCAGGAAACCGATCGGCCGCCTGTCGCCTTGTCCCGCCAACCGGAAGTGTCCTGTCCTGTCCGTCTCACATGCCTCCGCCGCAGCCGTCCGAGAGATCCCAGACGTCGACGACCTGCTTGCCGGTGAAACCTTGCTCGCGGATCAGGAACTTCGCCAATCCGCCATACACTTTCCAGCGCCAGCATTGGCAGCAGCAAGGGCCTTTCTCGTTGGAATTGGCCATCGCATAGTCATAGGCCTGCTGCTCGTCGCCGGAGAGTTTCACATCGTAGTAGGGCATCATCTTCTGTGCGATGCCGGCCGGAATATCGTACGGATCGTTCGGGATCATCGCGATCTCGCGGTACCTGGCCAAACCGTTCACCTGCTCGGCATAGCGCTTTGTCTCCATTGGGCTGCAGCACGAGCCCGTGATCCGCGACATCGCCGGCATGGTCGCAATCGACTCCGTGAACTTGGCCGAACACGTGCTGTTGCCGTTCTGGCTGAGATATTTGAAGCGGCGCACCAGATCGGAATCCTCCGCGGCGATCGTCAAATCCGGCCCCTTGAGCAAGCCGACGACCGCAGCGACGCCAAAGGCGCTGCCCAGAACAACCGTCCGTCGGGTTGGATGGCATATCCGGCTCATTTGCTGTTCCTCGCTTGCTCGATCAGTTTCTTCATCGTTGCGAGGTCGGTCGCGCCGGGGAAAATCTGCTCGCCAACGACGAAGCTTGGCGTTCCACTGATCTTCAGCGCCTGTGCCAGTTGCGTATTCCGGTCGATCGACGCCTGGATATCGGGCCGCTGCATGTCGGTCTTCAGCTTAGCCACATCGAGACCGACGTCGGCAGCAACCTTCAGCACGACCGCTTCGGTCACCCGCGTCTTCACCGCATACAAGGCCTTGTGGAATGCCATGTACTTGCCCTGGCGCATTGCGGCGAGAGCCGCCTTGGAAGCAAATACGGAATCCGTGCTGAGGATCGGGAATTCCTTGTAGACGATTTTGAGCTGCGGATCGTCGGCCACGGCTTGCGCCAGGATCGGCGCAACCTGGCGGCAATAGGGGCAGTTGTAGTCAAAGAACTCGACCATGATGACGTCGCCTTCGGCGTTGCCGCCGACCGGGCTCGCCGGGTCCCGGAAGATATCGTCGGCCTTGGCCGCCAGGGCAGCCTTCGCCTCTTTTGCCGCGGCCTCGCGCTGGCGGGCATCGAGGCTCTGCAGCGCCTCCATGACGACCTCGGGATGCGCGAGGATATAATCGTGGATGCGCTGGTCGAACTGGTCCTGGGACATCTCGCCCGCGGCGATCGCCTGACCGTGGATACCGAGCGCGAGCCAGGCCGTCGCACCGGCCAGGACGAAGGCACGGGCCATTTTGCCGATGGCTCCGCGCCATGAATTGGATTTGTGGATCACAGGGTTCTCCTTCCCTCTGTTTCGCCGGACCGCCGGCATGTGAATGGTGCCTCAGAACAGGCCCTTGATCGTCGCCCACCATCCCGTTTCCGGCTCATGGTGCGGGCGCTCGACATTGTTGGTGAGCGCATTGACGAAGGTGACGAGATTGACCGCAGCGAAATTCAGGCCATGGAAATTCGCCCGCCAGCGGCCCTCCTTGTCGATCACATGGGTGACGGTGCCGTGCATCTGATAACCATCGTCCGTCAGTGTGAACTTGTGGCCGAAGGCCTCCGCCAGTCTGCGGGTCGCATCCTCCGGCTGATCCGCCGTCGTGGTCAGGAACAGCCAATTGACGGGATCGAGCCCGTGCGTCTGCCCGTAGCTGCGCAGCACGTCCGGCGTGTCCCTGGCGGGGTCGGTGGTGATGGTCACAAAGCTGACCTGGCCTCTCATCGGCGTGCCGTTCACCATTTTCTGGACCTCGGCGATCTTCTCGGCATGCAGGGGGCATACATCCGGGCACGATGTGTAGATGAAGTGGAGGACGACCACCTTGCCGCGCAGATCTGCCGTTCGCACGACACGCCCATCGGCGGTGCGCAGCGTGAATTCAGGCGCCGGCTTGTCGATCGTTTGGAAATATTTCTCGTCGCCCTCAAGCATGGTGTCGATTTCGTCGAGCGAGTGGGCTTGCGCCCGATACGAAAACCCCACGGTCAGCGCCGCAATGGCAATGGCGCCCAGCAGCAAACATCTCCACTCGTTCAAAGCCGATGCAAGGCAGTGAGCCTTCAACCCGGACATATCTGTTCCTTTCTCACTCGGCAGCGATGCGGCTGCCGATGAAGTCGACCATGTCGGGCGCGTCCCATTCGGCCGGCCCAATCAGCCGGCCGATCTCCTTGCCGTCGCGATTGATCAGCAGGGTTGCCGGAAGGCCGACGGAGCCGATGGCGAACATGGCCTTGCCCGAGGCATCGATGTTGAGGGCGAGGTGCTTGATGCCGATCTCGGCAAAGAACTTCTTCACAACCTCCGGACCGGCACGGTCCATGGACAGCGCGACGACCTCGAAATCCGGACCGCCCAGTTTGGCCTGCAGACGATCGAGCGTCGGCATCTCCTTGCGGCAAGGCGCGCACCATGTCGCCCAGAGATTGAGCAGCACGACCTTGCCGCGGAAATCCGCAAGCGTTTTCGGCTTGCCATTGCCATCCTCGAAGCTGATTTCCGGTACGGGGACGGGCGCCTCGTGAACGACAAAGTTCTGCGGCGGCTCGGCGGCTGATACCGGCAGCGAAAATGCCAGCAGCATGCCAATCAGGACCATGGCCAGTTTGCTCACAATAGCCTCACTCTGTCGCGTAGACGGTGGGCGCCTTGCCGTCCTTGGTGAAGGCGTAGACGACGAAGGGGCCTTGCTTCTCACCACCCATGCCTGGAGCGCCCGTCGGCATGCCGGCCAGCGTTATGCCGGTGATGGCAGGGCGTTCGGTCAAAAGCTTCTTGACGATTTCGACCGGCACCAGGCCATCGACGACATAGCCGTCGACCATCAGCGTGTGGCAGCCTTCGAGGTCGGCCGGCACGCCGGCATCGCTGCTGATCTGAGAGAGATTGTTGACCGGCTTGATGTCGACCTTGAAGCCGTTGTGCTCGAGATAGTTGGCGTAGGATTCGCAGCAGCTGCATTGCGGGTTCTTGTACATGACGGCGTTGATCGTGGCGGCAAAGGCAGGCAGCGGCGTTGCGATCAGCAGGGACAGTGCGGCTAGGCGGTAGGTCAGTTTCATTGCAGTTCTCCTTGGTTGGACAAAACTTTCAGGTCACGCGGAACACTGTCATCAGGCCGGCCATCTGGTGATCGGCGACATGGCAGTGCAGCATCCCGTCACCGGGATTGTCGGCAACGAAGGCGCATTCGATCGTGTCCTTGGGGGCGAGCAGCACCGTGTCCTGCCATTGCCGGTGCGGTACTGGCGAGCCGTTGCGCGAAAGCACCGACAGGCTGAAGCCGTGGACGTGCATGGGATGCCACCACGCGGTTTCGTTGCGCATGGTGAGACGGCAGGTGGCGCCGCGTTCCAGCGTGAACTGTGGCGCCATGCCCGCGTGGCCGTCGCCGGTCATCGACATGCCGTTGATTGCCCAGGCGGCGGCGCCGCTCATGCCGGGCATCGCCATGCCCATCATGCCGCCGACGCCGGCCAGCTTGCCGCCGCCCATCATGCCGCCCTGCAGGACGATTTCATGCCGTTCGGCCTTGGCCAGGTCGGGGGCCGGCAGCGGATTGGCCGGCAGACGAAGCGGCGCATCGAGAGGATGGTCGCGCAGCGGCGCGCCGGCGTCGTAGGCGAGCGTGGTCAGGGAGTAGGCAAGGCCGTCGTAGAACTCATCGATCACCGCGTAGCGCTTGCCCGGGTCGCCCTGCATGTCGAGCACGACATCGATGCGCATGGCAGGCGCCAGCACCAGGCGTCCGCCCTCCGGCTCATGCGGGTCGCAGGGCTGGCCGTCGATGGCGACGATGACCGGACGGTGGACTTCGAAACGCAAAGCCATGATGCGAGCGAGTGACGCATTGGCCAGCCGCAACCTGACGCGCTCGCCGGCCTTCACGGTCAGGTCGGCCGGCGGTGCACCGTTGACGGTGACGACATTGCCGACGCGGCCCGACATCGCTGCATCCATCATGTTGCCGAAGCCGGCAGCGATTTGCCCATCCTTGGTGAGCCGCCAGTCCTGCAGCAGCCATAGAAGCTCGCGGTCGACCGCGACCGGTTCGGCTTCCTCGACGATCAGTGCGCCTGCAAGGCCACGGCCAAGCTGAACCAGGCTGTCGGCATGCGGATGGTACCAGAAGGTGCCGGCATCGGGCGGGGTGAACTCGTACACGAAATTTTCGCCCGGCCTGATCGGCGGTTGGGTCAATCCCGGCACGCCGTCCATCGCGTTCGGCAGCCGGATGCCGTGCCAGTGAACCGTGGTGTCCTCGCCCAGTCCGTTCTCAACGATGATGCGAGCGGGCCGCCCCTGGCGCAAGCGCAGTGTCGGGCCGGGGACCGTGCCATCATAGGCCCATACCGGAGTGCGCGGACCATCGGGGCCGGTGAGCCGTGCCTGGCCTGGCGCCACCCTGATCCGGTGTTCGCCGGTAGCCAGCGCCAGTGCAGGGCGGATCGGCACGGAGGCGGCAATGCTCGCTGCCGCAAACAGGAATTTGCGGCGCGTTATGAACGGACTTGAAACGGAATTCACCCTTGTGACCCCTGCGGTAACCGACGGCGAACGTCGCGACGTCGATTGGATTGCTGCCGCGCCCGCTGCGCATTGTGCGCAGCCGGACGATCAAACGCCGCCAATCAGCCGCGGAAACGGCAGAAACGGCGTCAGACGAGAGCGCTGGGTCTTGGAGGGAATGGCTCGGGCAACAGACTTCGCCCGTGCAGGAACGCGGCGGGAAGCGCCGGCGGCAGCTCTGCCCGCAGCAGTCCCGTCACGGGGAGAGCTTCCGGCAGCACCGCCAGAACCGGTGCGACGCAGGTCGGCGCACATTGCATCGGTTTGTCGTTGTCGGCCGAGCTCTTGAGGCAAGCGCTGCAGTCGCCGCCCTTGGCATCGGCCATCTTGGCCATGTCGGCGTCGGTGGTGCCGGCATCTGCGGCCATGGTCATGCGGCTGTCGATCGCCATCCTGGCCGACATGACGGCAGCCTGAGCGGCGGACAGGCTGAACCCGGCGATCACGAGGACCGCGAGCAGCATAGTCAGGAGGTGTTTTGGTGACAGACGTGCCATGTTCGGCCTAGGCTGGCCTCAAATAGCGGTTTTTGCAAGCCCCTGCGAGATCGAGACCATCGAGAGCCGGGGCGGCCAGCAATAACATCAACACCATCACATCGGGACAGACCATGCAGCAAGCCATTACGTCGGACGGCCTTCGCCGGGTGGTGCTTGTCGTCGCGCTGCTGAACCTCGGTTATTTCGGCATTGAATTCGCCGTGGCGCTGGCGATCGGCTCGGTGTCGCTGTTCGCCGACAGCGTCGATTTCCTGGAAGATGCCTCGGTCAACCTCCTGATACTGCTCGCCATGGGATGGTCGCTGCGTGCCCGCTCGCGGGTCGGCATGGCGCTGGCACTTATCCTTTTGGTGCCGGGCCTGGCGACGCTGTGGACCGCGTGGGAAAAGTTCAACATGCCGGTGCCGCCGCAGCCAACGGCCCTGACGCTGGCGGGGTTGGGCGCCTTGGCGGTCAACCTGTCATGCGCCTACATGCTGGCGCGCTACCGCCACCACAGCGGCAGTCTTACCAGGGCGGCATTCCTCTCGGCCCGCAACGACGCCGTCGCCAACATCGCGATCATACTGGCCGGACTGGTGACGGCCTTCCTATGGCGCTCGGCATGGCCGGATCTGATCGTCGGGCTGGGAATCGCGGCACTGAATGCAGACGCGGCGCGCGAGGTCTGGGAGGCTGCCCGGGAAGAGCACCGAGCCGTTTCGTGAAGCCAAACGCTCAGCGCGCTGCCGGATTGCTAATCCGCCAATGAGGGCGCATACCGGCCGGCAGTGATCCAGAAACTTGCGTGATCTCTAATATAAACGCACACTTGCAAAGCGGACCGAGAGAGAAACCGCCACGAACATCATCAAAAAGGCCCGCGTCCCGGACGAGGACGCGGGCCGGTTTTCGTTGGCATGCGCTAGGCAGGTATCAAGACGGCGATGCGGTGGATGCCGACCACCTTGCTGGTGTTGGCTGCCGCCTCGGTCTTGCCCTTGGAGCAGGTATACATGTCACCTTCCTTGAGCTTGAATTGCTTGTCGGCTTTCTTGATCGTGAATTCACCGGCGGCAATGGTACATACCATGTCGTTGTCCATTACCATTGCGGGAGCGGCTGCTCCCGGCTGAAAGACCACATCGACAATTGAGATGCTCTTGTAGGCGGGGATATCGGAATTGCCGGTGCCGACCTCAACTACCCTGACGCCGGGGGCTATTTCCTTGCCTTCCTTCGGGCCGTATTTCTTGACCTTTGCAGCTGCCGCCAGCGTGAACAAAGGCGTTACCGCGGCCGCCGTCACGCCGAGCGCAATTGCAGACCTGCGATTTATGGTTTTCATCGCGTCCTCCCATTATGTTGGCCGCGCACCAATGTGCATGGCCACTTTATATTAGCACATTTGCAGATAACTGCAGAACGCCGTTTCGGAGGGTCCATGAGCGAACCGCCGCTCGGTCGAATGCGATCGAAAAACAGACAATTCCATGCTATGCTGACGAGCCATCAAACGGACGGCGGGGGATAGCAATGTTGGAAACGGACAAGGTGTTCGCTGGCTCGATTCCGGAAAACTACGACCGCTATATGGTGCCGTTGATTTTCGAGCCGTTCGCCGCAGATCTTGCACGACGGGCCGCGTCCTTGTCGCCCAGGGCCGTTCTGGAAACCGCCGCGGGCACCGGGGTTGTCACCCGCGCATTGGCGCCAAAACTGGCCCCCAGTGCAAGCTATGTCGTAACCGACCTCAACCAGCCGATGCTCGACTACGCCGCTTCGCGGCAAGCTCCCGACGATCGCATCGAATGGCGTCAGGCCGATGCTCTGGCGCTGCCGTTTGAAAATGCGGCCTTCGATCTCGTTTGTTGTCAGTTCGGTGCGATGTTCTTTCCCAACCGCTCATCTGCCTACCGCGAAGCCCGGCGAGTTCTGAAGCCTGGCGGACATTTCCTATTCAGCGTATGGGATCGCATCGAGGAGAATGTATTTGCCGACGATGTGACGAATGCTCTGGCGCGGATTTTTCCGAACGATCCGCCGCGATTTCTGGCACGCACGCCGCATGGCTACCACGATACGGCACTGATCCGTCGCGAACTGGAGGAGGCAGGTTTTTCCGGTGTGGTGATCGAGACGAGGGCCGAACAAAGCCGTGCCTCCTCGCCGCGCCTTCCGGCCGTTGCTTATTGCCAGGGCACTCTGCTTCGCAACGAAATCGAGGCCAGAGAGGCGGGAAACCTGGATGCTGCAACCGACTACGCCGCAGCCGCGATTGCAGACAGGCATGGCAGCGGCGGGGTTGCTGCCAAAATCCAGGCTCACATAATCATGGCTGTGGTCTGAACGGTTCATCGTTTTCCGGGCGGAAAACCGTTTCACACTTTTCCTGGAATTTGCTTGAGGTGCTGGATATTCCGTTCCAGCGCTGAGCAGTAAACGTCTTGCCGCTATCCTGAATTCCCAGACGTTGATCGTTCATTCGCCCGAGTGGCAGGTCGACAAGCGGCAGGTCGATAATCGCCAGTTCGACCGATCGCCGGGGCTTGATGGCGGCGGCTGCCGGCGGCGCGATTCTGGTCGGCCTGGCTTCACTTTGGCAGCCGTCGCCGACTCCGCCCAGCAAGGTCTAGTCATTTCGCTTTCTTGACTCGGCCGACAAAAACGGGCAGCAAAGTCATCATTGGAGGGCAGTTTTGCCAACTATGCAGGTTTTGGAGGGCGTTTTTCGGTGTGACCGTCGCCCAATCGGCGGTCGGTAGAGGGATTGGTTAACCAACTTTGTCCATCTTTTGAATCAATCGGCAACAGACGCGAAGTGTGCTGGGGGCACCAGGCGAACTGTGAATGTCACGGCTGCGAAATCCGCTAGCCGGCAACGGCCGATTGAGAGTGGTTGAATGGCGTTTGTAAGTGCGAAAACCCGGGGTGACAGTCCTGCAACTGGATTGACTTCGATGAGGCCCGGCGTGCGCTGGGTCGCGGTTCCGGCCGTCGGTGCAGCCATTGCTTTATGGTCGGTGGCGACCTTGGCCGGCCTTTATTCGATGGGAACCTCGCTCACCGCCGCTTCCAACGGTCTCCCGCAAAGCCTGCTCGCGCCGCGCACCATCGCGCTCGCCGATCCTCGCCGCAGCCTTGCAAAGGCGCAGGCCCCGACATGGGCCGCGGCAAACGCAGCGCGGTCGGCCCAGCTGCTGCAGCACGGGTGCGATGCCAACTGCCTGCGGTCGGCGTCGAACTTCGTTCACCAGGGAAAATCGGTGCGTCTCAAGCGCAATACCGTGCCGCTTGTCGCCGATGCATCGCGGCAATCCAGCTTCGACGACGTGGTGGCCAAAGCCGCGCTGTCGCCGCAAAAGCTTGCCGCTGCCTTTGCCCGTGCCTCCTCCGGCTCACCCGTCATGCTCGCCAGCCTGCCGGCCGAAGCCCGGTTCGCCGAGCCGGTACGCATACCCGACCCGAACGGCCCGCCATCGGTGCGCTTCGGGCCGGCGGTGGCGGAGATCGAACGCTCGTCGCGCCTGGCGCTGGCGCTGGCGAATACGTTGCCGGAGCAGATGATCGACGTGCTCCCGGCAGCCGTCATGGCAAGCGAGCCCGCGGCTTCACAAGAGCCGCAAGAACCTGAGGTCCAGTTGGCCTCGCTGCCGCCGCAGGACGACATGCCCGACAGCATTCCGCTGCCGACGCTGCGTCCGCGGGCGGTCATCGATCAGCCGGCGCCCCAGACTCAAGCCTCGAAAGACCGGGCGCCGAAAGACCGGACGCCAAAGGATCAGGCAGCAAAAACGGAGCCGCCCCAGGCATCCAAGGCCCAGGCATCGAAGACCCAGGCATCCAGGGCGAGCAAGGTCCAGACGGCCGATGCTCCGCCGGTCGAGACGCAACCCGGCAGCCTGTCGCCTCGCAATTCGTCACAAGCGGCAGTGCCGGCGGTGTCGGGCAAGCCGGGCAAACGGTCGAAGACGCAGGGCGGCGACATGCTGGCCTATGCCAAGCCCGACATGCCTTCCGGCGGACTCGGCGGGGCCTTCAGGAACCTGTTCACCACGCCTGGCATGGGCAGCGGCGTGGCCGTCTACGACATCTCGGCCAAGACCGTCTATATGCCCGACGGCTCGCGGCTGGAGGCACATTCGGGATACGGTTCGATGGTCGACCAGCCGCGCTACGTTCACAAGAAGAATGTCGGTCCGACGCCGCCCGACACCTACAATCTGACGCTGCGGGAATCGCGCTTCCACGGCGTCGAGGCACTGCGTCTCACCCCTGCCAGCGGCAGCAACAAATATGGCCGCGACGGCCTGCTCGCCCACACCTACATGCTGCGCGGCGGCCGCGCCGAATCCAATGGCTGCGTCGTCTTCAAGGACTATGCCCGCTTCCTCGCCGCCTACAAGAAAGGCAAGATCAAGCGCCTTGTCGTGGTGCCGCGGCTGTCGAAGCCGCTGACACGCGTCGCCCAAGAGGGCCGCGGCGCTTAGGTTATTCGCAGGCAGCGCAAACATGTGAGATGTCGGCGGGAACAGCGCCGGCATCGCTGGTTTTGCCGCGTGGACTTTCCCGCCCGATTTCCAACAGATTGTCAGCAGCCGGCCGCGAAACGGTTTTCATTCCCGGCCGGGGATATTATGACTGACCGGTCGGGCGGCTCCAGCTTCAAACAATCAAGAGGACATCATGACAATACGCGCTGTCGTTTGGGGCGAGAATATCCATGAGCGAACCAATGAGGTGGTCGCCGGCATCTATCCCGAGGGCATGCACGCGACGATTGGCAATGCGCTGAAGCTCGACCCCGAGATTTCGGTGTCGTGGGCAACCCTGGAGCAGCCGGAGCATGGGCTGCCGGCCGACCGTCTGGCCGAGACCGATGTCTTGCTGTGGTGGGGGCACAAGGACCATGGCGCCGTCGCCGACGAAGTGGTCGAGCGCGTGGCGCGCCGTGTCTGGGAGGGCATGGGGCTGATCGTTCTCCATTCCGGCCATTTCTCGAAGATTTTCAAGAAGCTGATGGGCACGCCCTGCACGCTGAAATGGCGCGAGGCGGGCGAGCGCGAGCGGCTTTGGGTGACCAGCCCCAACCACCCGATCGCAGCCGGGATCGGCGAGTATTTCGAGCTCGAGAACGAGGAGATGTATGGCGAGCAGTTCGCCGTGCCGGAGCCGCTCGAGACCGTGTTCATCTCGTGGTTCCAAGGCGGCGAAGTGTTCCGGTCGGGGCTGACCTATCGCCGCGGCGCCGGCAACATCTTCTATTTCAGGCCCGGCCACGAGACCTATCCGACCTATCACGACGCCACCGTCCACAAGGTGCTGCGCAATGCGGTGAGATGGGCGCACAACCCGCTCGGCTCCAATCCGGCCATCCTCGATGCGCCGAACGTGCCGGCGGAAAAGGCGCTCGAGCCGATCGTCGAGCGCGGCGGAAAACTTCATTCCGCCGGTGAAGCCGGCTTTCGCTAGACCACAAATCCATGGTCGAACAAGAAGATAAAGCCCTGTCCTAAGGATAAGAATCATGCGCCTCTTGATACTCGGCACCGGTTGGATGGCGGAGGAGCACGCCAGGCAGTTCGGCAAGATCGAGGGCGTCGAACTGATCGGCGCCGTCGATCTCGACCGTACGCGTGTCGACAAGTTTTCGGACATCTACGGTATCCCCAACCGGTTCGCGTCGTTGGACGAGGCGCTGGCATGGGGCAAGTTCGACGCGGTGGCGAACGTGACGCCGGATCGCATCCACCATCCGACCACCATGATGCTGATCGCGGCAGGCAAGCCGGTGCTGTGCGAGAAACCGCTGGCCGAAAATTTCGAGAAGGCCAGTGAGATGGCCAATGCCGCCGAGCGGGCCGGCATCATCAACATGGTCAACCTGACCTATCGCAACGTCGCGCCGCTGCAGAGAGCGCGCGCCATGGTGCTGGCCGGCGAGATCGGCACGGTCAGGCATGTCGAGGCGTCCTATCTGCAGAGCTGGCTGGTGTCCAAGTTCTGGGGCGACTGGCGCACCGATCCGAAATGGTTGTGGCGGCTGTCGCGCGGCCACGGCTCCAATGGCGTGCTGGGCGACGTCGGCATCCATATCCTCGATTTCGCCAGCTATGGCGCGGCGCTCGACATCGACCATGTGTTCTGCCGGCTGAGATCCTTCGACAAGGCGCCCGGCAACCGGATCGGCGAGTACGGGCTCGACGCCAATGACAGTTTCACCATGTCGCTGGATTTCAGCAATGGCGCTTTCGGCGTCGTCCATGCCAGCCGCTGGGCAACCGGCCATTTGAACGAACTCCGCCTGCGCATCTACGGCGACAAGGGCGGCATCGAAGTCTTGCACAATCTGACCGGCTCAGAGCTGAAAGCCTGCATCGGCGAAGATGTCGAGAACGCCAAATGGCAGGTTCTGGACGCCGGAACGGTGCAGACCAACTACCAGCGCTTCGTCGATGCAGTGCGCAACGGCGTCCAGGCCGAACCGTCGTTCCGGCATGCTGCCGAATTGCAGAAGGTCCTCGACCTCGCCGTCGTCTCGGATGAGA
>NZ_JAMYOG010000014.1:0-5000 GCF_040319725.1 Mesorhizobium sp. M0894
CATTATCGGGGCCCGCGCCCGTGGTTAAAAACCCCCCCCCCGTCTGCCCGCCCCCACTGGCCCGGCAGGACAGAGGGGGGTGCGACGGGACGTCAGCCTGCAAGTCTTCGCGACCATGCTTCAATCGGCGGCCGTGACATCGGCTTCATCTTCCAGGATCCATCGGCGAGCCTTGACCCGGTGATGCCAATTGGCAAGCAGGTCGCCGAGGTCGCCTACACCCACCTCGGCCTCAATTGGCCGCAAGCCTACGCGAAGGCCCAAAACTTGCTTGAACGGGTCCGTCTGCCCGACCCCAATGCGGCTATGCATGCCTTTCCACACCAGCTTTCCGGCGGCCAGAAGCAGCGCGTCGCCATCGCCGCGGCAATCGCGTCCGGCCCGAAACTGCTGATCGCCGATGAGGCGACCAGCGCGCTGGACACCATCGTGCAGGCCGAGATCGTCGCGCTAATTCGGCAATTGGTGGCCGAGGACGGCATGACGCTGTTGTTCGTCAGCCACGACATCGCGCTGGCCGCTGAGCTGGCGGGGCGCATCGCCGTGTTCCGGAATGGCGAATTGATCGAACTCGGTGCGACGGCGCAGGTCGTCAGTGCGCCGCGGCACACTTACACTCGGGCGCTGCTTGACGCTCATCTCGGCCTCGACGCCGAGCCGCTGTTGCAGCGAACATGACCAGTCCTCTGCTCGCCGTTTCCGGCCTGACCAAACGATACCCTCGCGGCGGCAAGATCATTGCCGCGGCAGATAACGTTTCCTTCCACATCGAAGCTGGCGAGACGCTGGCGCTGGCCGGACCTTCAGGCAGCGGCAAGTCGACGATAGCCCGGCTGATGCTGCGGCTCATCGAACCCGACGCCGGCCATATCGAATTTGAAGGCAGCGACTTCCTGTCAATGAACGGCGCTGCCTTGCGCCACCGGCGCGCTCGTCTGCAGATGGTGTTTCAGGATCCGCTCGCCGCCTTGAACCCGCGCGCCACGGTGGCGCGTGTGCTCGACGACCCCTTGCGCATCCATCACATTGCCTCTCGTGCCGAGCGCCCGCGCCGTATTGCCACTCTGCTGGAGCGCGTCGGCCTCAGCCCCGGTCTCGCCGGCCGCGCCATTCACGAAATCTCCGGCGGCCAACGCCAACGAGTCGCCATCGCCCGCGCCATCGCCACAAAACCGTCGCTGGTCGTGCTCGACGAGGCCGTGTCGGCGCTCGACGTTTCGGTGCGCGCGCAGATCCTGCGGCTGCTGCTCGACCTTCAACGCGAGGAGCGCATCGCCTATCTGTTCATTTCGCACGATCTCGGTGTCGTCCGTGCCATCGCCCACCGCGTCGCCATTTTGGACGCCGGGCGCATTGCCGAGAGCGGCGATGCCCGTACCGTTATCGACGCGCCGCAATCCGCGATCGGCAAGGCGCTGGTGGCGGCAGCGCCAAGACTGTCAAGGATCGAACAGGACGCATCATGACCGACGTCGAAGCCCGAGCCGAAAAACTGTCGCGCGAACTCGATTCCGCCTTCCGTAACCGCGCCGATCTCTATCGTCTGTTGCTCGACGAGCTAACCGCGGAAGTTGGCGCGGAAAAGGCTGAGGCTATCATGATCCGCACCATCGAACGGCGCGGCAAGGAGGTTGCGGCGTCGGCCTTCGCCGATTTCGGCCCGAACGACGCAACGGCGATCGGCGAGGCGTTCCTCGCCGTCAGCCCGGATGGCGGCCGCATGTATCCGACCGACGTCGAACGCGGCCAAGGCCGCATCGCCTTCAAGGTCAAGCGCTGTCCGCTGAAGGACGCTTGGGTCGAAGCTGGCGTTGGCGACAAGAAGCTCGCCACGCTCTGCCGCATCGCCGGCGCCTTCGACCGCGGCCTGTTCGAGGCCACCGGAGTGCGCTTCGACAACGTCACCTGGACGCCGGGCCACGGTTCCGGCTGCTGCCACATCGCCTTGACCAACCGGGATGCCGGCTAGAGCTGCAGTTCGAGCCATGTCGGCGAAGACGTAAAGTTCCGTTTCGTAACCGGCGCCATAAGGCAAGCGGGGGTTTTGATGTGTGCATTGCAAGGAATTGGTGCCGGCCGGAGGCGTCTTTGTGGGTTCACGGCTGTGGCCTCGAGCCACGGCAATCAAATCAATCCGAGATTTTGTCGGATTGCGGCATTCTTATTCGTCTTCAGTAGGGGAGTTCCTGGAGGTGAATTATGAGCGAATTGCCGGTGGTCAGAACGCGACTCAAAGGCAAAAACCTTACGCAGAGCATGCTGATCCCAACCGAGAACATGGTCGCAGACGAGCTCCGGGCTGCGCGACCTGGCCACTTGTCGGACCTTGCAGAGTTACGACGTAAGCTCGCGGCAAAATACGGAGCAGACGCCTGCTGCCCAGTGACTGTGCGGCGGCACTTGGTGCATATCAGTCAAGACGGCAGCGCGCCCTTTTGGCGCGTCGTAAATCCCGATCGGCCATTCGCCCGACGTATGAGAGGTGGATCGGAACACATACGCGAAAGATTGGCTGCGGAATGCTAAGTGTCCTGTCGCGGCACTTCAGTGCATACGAAAACGGCCCGCACAAGGCGGGCCGTTTTCGTACTTTGGTTGCGGGGACAGGATTTGAACCTGTGACCTTCAGGTTATGAGCCTGACGAGCTACCGGGCTGCTCCACCCCGCGTCAACTTCACGGCGAACGCCGGCCGGGCAGCCCGGGCTTTTTTGTTTTGTCCGTCCTCAAGGCCTTCGCCTTGTGGGCGGACGGGGCGCTGCTCCACCCCGCGTCAACCCCAGAAGTAAGCCTTGGCTCACTGAATTCAAGCTTCCGCCAAATGAAAGGGCCGCTTGCGCGGCCCGGAGTCCCGTTGGCGGGCCTGTTCGTAAGGAGAAGATTAAACAACGTGCGCTTGGCAGACCTGGCAGCGACCTACTCTCCCGCGTCTTGAGACGAAGTACCATCAGCGCTGGAGCGTTTCACGGCCGAGTTCGGAATGGGATCGGGTGCAGCCGCTCCGCCATAACCACCAGGTCGGCAAAACGCACGTTGCTCGAGAAGCTGTTTTCTGTGCCATCCATCTCGGCGCAATCCAAGGATTGTCGCCAGAAATGGGCATTAGGAATGAGAACGATCAAGCCGATCGAACTATTAGTACCGGTAAGCTTCAAGCGTTGCCGCTCTTCCACACCCGGCCTATCAACGTGGTCGTCTTCCACGGTTCTCAGGGAATACTCGTTTTAAGGTGGGTTTCCCGCTTAGATGCCTTCAGCGGTTATCCCGTCCGGATATAGCTACCCTGCTATGCGGCTGGCGCCACAACAGGTCCACCAGAGATCCGTCCATCCCGGTCCTCTCGTACTAGGGACAGATCCTTTCAATATTCCTACACCCACGGCAGATAGGGACCGAACTGTCTCACGACGTTCTGAACCCAACTCACGTACCGCTTTAAATGGCGAACAGCCATACCCTTGGGACCTGCTCCAGCCCCAGGATGCGATGAGTCGACATCGAGGTGCCAAACAACCCCGTCGATATGGACTCTTGGGGGTCATCAGCCTGTTATCCCCGGCGTACCTTTTATCCGTTGAGCGATGGCCCTTCCACGCGGGACCACCGGATCACTATGACCGACTTTCGTCTCTGCTCGACTTGTCAGTCTCGCAGTCAGGCAGGCTTATGCCATTGCACTCAGCGAACGATTTCCGACCGTTCTGAGCCCACCATCGCGCGCCTCCGTTACTCTTTAGGAGGCGACCGCCCCAGTCAAACTACCCACCATACATTGTCCCGGACCCGGATAACGGGCCGCGGTTAGACATCCATAGTGATAAGGGTGGTATTTCAAGGGTGGCTCCACCTGAGCTGGCGCCCAGGTTTCAAAGCCTACCACCTATCCTACACATGCCACTACGAATGCCAATGTAAAGCTATAGTAAAGGTGCACGGGGTCTTTCCGTCTAACCGCAGGAACCCCGCATCTTCACGGGGAATTCAATTTCACTGAGTCTATGCTGGAGACAGCGGGGAAGTCGTTACGCCATTCGTGCAGGTCGGAACTTACCCGACAAGGAATTTCGCTACCTTAGGACCGTTATAGTTACGGCCGCCGTTTACTGGGGCTTCGATTCAGAGCTTGCACCCCTCCTCTTAACCTTCCAGCACCGGGCAGGCGTCAGACCCTATACGTCGTCTTGCGACTTCGCAGAGCCCTGTGTTTTTGATAAACAGTCGCTACCCCCTGGTCTGTGCCACCCTCCCATGCTTGCGCATGAAAGGGTCACGCTTCTTCCGAAGTTACGCGTGCAATTTGCCGAGTTCCTTCAGCATAGTTCTCTCAAGCGCCTTGGTATACTCTACCAGTCCACCAGTGTCGGTTTCGGGTACGGTCTATAAGGAGGAGCTATTTCCTGGAACCACGCAGCAGCCCTTTCAATCCGATAAGATTGGACTACCTCAATGATCCGTCACTTCCTCCAGGCCCACGAATATTAACGTGGTTCCCATCGTCTACGCATTTCTGCCTCGACTTAGGGGCCGGCTAACCCTGCTCAGATTAGCTTTAAGCAGGAACCCTTGGACTTTCGGCGGGGGAGTCTCTCACTCCCCTTACGTTACTCATGTCAGCATTCGCACTTCTGATACCTCCACCATCCCTCACGGGTATGGCTTCATCAGCTTACAGAACGCTCCGCTACCGCTTGCATTGCTGCAAACCCTAAGCTTCGGTGTATGGCTTTAGCCCCGTTACATTTTCGGCGCAAAGACCCTTATTTAGACCAGTGAGCTGTTACGCTTTCTTTAAATGATGGCTGCTTCTAAGCCAACATCCTGGTTGTTTTGGGATCCTCACATCCTTTCCCACTTAGCCATAACTTGGGGACCTTAGCTGTAGGTCAGGGTTGTTTCCCTTTTCACGACGGACGTTAGCACCCGCCGTGTGTCTGCCGACTATTACTCCCAGGTATTCGGAGTTTGGTTAGGTTTGGTAATCCGGTGAGGACCCCTAGCCCA